>JAKLHH010001177.1 GCA_022710245.1 Myxococcota bacterium | reverse complement strand
GCACCATCGCAATCACTGGGCGCCCCTCTGAGCGGACGGGCAGCGGCGGCGCCGCGCCGGCCCGCGGCGGTGAGGTGGCGCCGGCGAGTGTCCTGTGAGGTGGCGTTCTCGGCGCGAGTGAGGTGGCGCCGGCGAGTGAGTGTCCCGTGAGGTGGCGTGCGGCGCGGGTGGCCCGCGGCGGCGTGAGGTGAGGCCGCGACGGCAGAGTGAGGTGGCCCTCGGCGCGAGTGAGGTGGCGCGCGGCCGGTAGCGGACAGAGTGGCCGTGGTGCCGCGGGGGGCTACTCGAGTTGCCAAACCCCAGGCCCGAGGAGCCAGCCGATCTGCAACCCCGCGAAAACGATCCGTGTCTTTCCAGCCCGTTGCCAATTGGGGTTTGTGGCCTGCCTGTTGCTTTGTGGGGAGGCGAGCCCAGGAGATGAACATGAGCCGTCGTACCCGCTTCAGTCTGGTTGCCGTCAGCTTCTGCTGGATGCTGGTTGGTTGCGGGGTCGGTGGCAACACGCCGCCGGTCGCCCCGCAGACGGACTCGGGCGTCCCCAAGACTGATGGCCAGATCACCCAGAAGCTGCAGCCGCCGACGGTCGACCCGGTGTCGAACACGGTCTGCGGCGACAGCGTCCCCCTCCAGGGCACCGCGGCCGCGGGCTCCAGCGTCTTCGTGGTCGGCGGCGGCGCCACCTCGGGCATCGCGACCGACGCGCACCCGACCACGGGTCGCTTCTGCCTCGACATCCCGCTCAAGAAGGGCATGGCGAATGATCTCGAGGTCCGCGCCCAGGACCCGGTGCTCGGGCTCAGCGAGGCCGTGAAGATCACGGTGACCCAGGGCTCCTGCCAGGACGACATCACCCCGCCTCCGACCGAGGAGGTGAAGCCGAAGAACGTGGCGCTCGGCGTCAAGGCGCGCGCGAGCAAGGCCGCGGACAAGGGCAACGAGGGCTTCCTCACCGACGGCAACAGCAGCACGGTCACGGAGTACTCGGGCGGTGACTGGTACAACCCCTTCGCCGACGCCAACGTCTGGATCACCTTCAAGCTCGAGAAGCTGACCGAGCTCAGCCGGATCGTGGTCCGCTGGGACGGCAGCGCGGGGACCTCCTTCGGTGGGCAATACAAGGTCCTGGTGAGCTCGATGAGTGACCCTGGTGACCCGAACCTCAACAATGGCTACTGGACGGAGATCGCCAACATCACCGCTGGCGATGGAGGAAGTGACGACTTCGATCTGAAGAGCAGCAAGCCCGTCGCGCAGCACGTCGCGGTCTGGATGCTGAAGGACGGCAACAACGGCATGACTGGATACTACGAGTACTTCCGCGTCGCCGAGATCGAGGCCTACGACGCCCCGAAGAAGCAGACCCCGACCACCCCGACCAACAACCAGACGCAGACCTGCGCGAATGTCGGATCGAACTAGCCGCTGCAGGCACCACGCCACGATCGGGCCGCCCTGGCTCGCCTCCCTCGTATATACCCAGCAGTTGATCAGCCACGCTCTCCGAGGCTCGGAGCCCGGAGGTCCGCGGCTCTCAGGCAACCCGTACACCCAACGCCTTGATGTTTCGAGTGTCGTGAGGCCTCGTGCGCCTGCAGCACGCATGGATCGCGGCTTGCACAAAGCGGCGGCATCCCCTCCACGAGCTGGTGACGGTCCTCTTTCCAAGCCGTCCGCCCCGCCGAGGGTGCTGTAGGAGACGCCGATGGAGTCCGCAGCCAGGCGAGGTGCTCAGAAGAAGCCGGCCGCGAGCGCGCCGCAGTTCCTGCGCACCGCGAAGGCGCTGCTCCTGCGCCGGCGCACCAAGGAGGCGATCAACCTCCTCCGCCGTGGGTTGAACCTGGACCCGAGCGCTGACGAGGCGGCGCTGCTCCTCTGCAAGTCCCTGGTGGCGATCAAGCGGCTCGACGAGGCGCGCGAGGGTCTCGAACGACTGCTCGAGCACAACGAGGGGCCAGATGTCTTCGTCCTCCTGCTCCGGGTGTGTCTGGCGCAGGGTGATCTGCCCGCGGCCGGCGAGGTCGCTGGTCGGGCGCTCGCGCGCCATCCGGACAACAAGCGCATCCTCGAGGTGACGGGTCGGCTCGCCTGGGGTGAGCCGCTCTCCGCCGTGGCGCTCGACGGCGAGCACACGCTCCAGGAGCTGATCGGCCGCGAGGCCTCCTCGGTCTCCGTCATCTCCATGCCGATCGAGCCCGAGGAGCTGCCGACGGTGCCGAGCACCGACGACCCGGCGCGCCGCTTCGCCGAGGCCGAGGAGGCAGCGACGGACCTCGCCGCGGCCACCGAGGTGATCATCCCGGCGGATGTGCTGGTGTCCCTGTCGCCGGCCGAGGCTGACGAGGCAGACGGGGACACGATCCCGCCGCCGCTGCCCGAGTCGAGCTCGGACCCCGAGATCACTCCCCCCGAGGTCGCGCCGGCGGTGGCTGCGCGGCGGCCGTCCGTCGACGACGACCTCGACTCGGACACGGGCGGAGACCCGATCACGCCCACCGCCATCGGAGCGCCGCCGGCGGCGCTCCTCGAGCGCTCCAGCCTCGCCGAGGTGCCGCGGGAGGCTGACGAGGTCACGCCCTGGCAGCCGGTCGAGACGAAGGAGATCAAGGAGACCAGGGAGCCGTCGGCCCGGCGCGAGGGCTCCGCGAAGCGCGAGCCGTCGGCCCGGCGCGAGGGCTCCGCGAAGCGCGAGCCGTCGGCCCGGCGCGAGGGCCCCGCGAAGCGTGAGCCGTCGGCCCGGCGCGAGGGCTCCGCGAAGCGTGAGCCGTCGGCCCGGCGCGAGGGCTCCGCGCGCACCTCCCTGACCCGCAGCGAGACGCCGTCCCGCGGCCGCCGACCAGGCGCCGAGGAGCGCCGTCGCGCGCTGGCCGAGCGCGATCGCTCCCAGATCGAGGAGGAGCCGAGCGGCGAGACCACGCCCGCGCCCTCGGACGACCTGGGGTTCGACGAGCGGCAGCTCCAGCAGGACCGCGCCGCTCTGGCCGCCGAGCGCGCCGCGATGGCGGCCATGGCGGACACCGTGCGCGCCGAGCCGCG
>JAKLHH010001176.1 GCA_022710245.1 Myxococcota bacterium | reverse complement strand
CATCTTCAGCCTCGGCATCGTCCTCTTCGAGATCACGACCTACACGCGCCTCTTCGCCCGTCCTGGCGAGGCCGCCACCATCCACGCGCTGCTCAGCGAGCCGATCCCCCGCCCCTCGGCCCTGATCCCCGACTACCCGCCCATGCTCGAGGCCATCGTGATGCAGTGCCTGGAGCGCGAGCCCGGTCGGCGCTTCCAGGACGCGCTCACGCTGCACCGCGACCTGGAGCGGTTCCTCCGCTACACCGAGCAGGGGTGCAGCGCGGCGGACATCGGTGACTTCATGCAGGCCGTCTACCCGGAGAGCGTCCGCGCCCGGCCGCCGCTCGCCACCGACGGCGATGACTTCCTCTCCCCCTGCGCGAGCAGCTACTCGCTCGTCGCGCCCAGCGGGCGCGCCCGTCGAGATCTCGCGCTGGCCTTCGCGCTCCTCCTGGCGGGCAGCGCCGCGATCTGGGGCGCCGTGCTCTGGTGTCTTCATGGGTGAGGCCGGATGAGCCGCGACCACATCCCCGAGGCGGAGCCCTGCTTCGATCCGAACGGGCCCACGCGCGACGCGCAGAAGAAGGCGGCGAGCCTGGCGGCGACGCTCACCGGCCCGCACAGGCCGCGCCTCGGGCCGCAGACCTCGGGGCTGCTCACCGGACCTGGAGCGGCGCCGCGGCCCGGTGGCCGTCGTCGCCTGCTCCTCTTCGGCGGCACGGCGCTGCTCCTCGCTGTGCAGGCCGCGGCCGCGCTCTGGGTGGTAAGGACGCGGCAGCACCACCGCGCGGAGCCGGAGGCGGCCCGCCTCTACCGCGAAGCACGGGAGCTCTACGCCGCGGTGAATCGCCTCTCGGCGGGGGCCGAGGCGCAGCGCCGCCACGACGCGGCGAGCCGCAGGCTGGACGCTACCCCGCTCGCGGACGCCGCGCAGCTCGGGGGGGTCGCGCCCGCCCCGGCCAGCTCGCGCCGCGACCGGCCGAGGCCCCGCGGCCGTGCGAGGGCAGCCGCCGCGTCGCCGAGGAGCGCTCCGGCGAGCGCGCCGCGCGCAGGACCGATCGCGGCGGTCTCATCCCGGAGCGGCCGGAGGCCGCGAGGACCCGCGATCGCCCTGGAGCCCAGACCAGCGGCGAGCGTGGAGGTGCAGCCGCGCGAGGCCGAGCGCCGGCCAGCCGAGGGGAAGCCCGCCCCCCCGCCCGCGTCGCCCGCGCCGACGCCCGCGCCCGCGCCGGCCAGGCCCTCGGCCGCGGCCCAGGCCCCGAGGCGTGAGCCCGCCAGCGCCGCCCCGCCGGCGGCGAAGCCCGCGCCGGCCTCCGTCGCCGTCCCGTACCTCAAGCTGCCGAGGCGCACCATCGCGAAGATCACCGAGGACGACGGCCGCCGCTCGTCCCAGCTCGCCGTGGTCTGCAAGGCCGTGGAGCTCGTGGCTGGCAAGGCCGCCGGCCGCTCCGCCGCGGGGACCACGAGCCCCTTCGCCGAGCACCTCTACGCGGAGCACCAGGGGAGCAAGGGCAAGACCGTCACGCTCTACCCGCAGGTGATGGGCTACCTGGTGGCCGAGGCCCTCCTGCGCGGAAGACCCGGCGTCGGGGCGCGGCTGATCCAGCTGCAGGCGAGCGGGCAGCTGGCGTCCATGGCCGCCGCGGGCTGGAGACCATGACATGAACCAGCACGACCGCAGTGAGCAGCGATCTCGACTCGTCGTCGTCGGACTGCGCCCGCTGGCGCTCACCCTGACGCTGGGAGGCATGCTCTCCTGCCTCGGGGTCAAGGCGCCGGAGCGCTCGCCTCTCGACGCCAGCACCGGGATCGACCTCGACCTCATCAACGGCCAGCTCTCGGACTTCCTCCTCGGGACCGGCAAGCCAGTCCCCGCGCTGCGCCTCGCCCGTGGACGCACCTTCCATCTGAACCAGCTCCGCTTCTCGGTGCAGGTCACCGGCTATCCCGCGGCGGACGTCCTCGACTGGCTGCAGCAGCAGACCGAGCTCGCCGGCCTCGACTGGCGCGAGACGGAGGAGGTGGGCGCGGAGCTCGAGCAGGACGCCAAGACCGGGACCTGGTCGCGCGCGGTGGGGTTGCAGGGCGCTCGCTGGATGCGCGCTCCTCAGCAGCTGACGCTCACCTTCTGCAGCGAGCTCGACCAGGAGCGCCGCTGCACCCCGGGCTCGACGGCGCCGGGCTTCCCGCTCACCCTCGGGGCGGAGCGCTTCGTCATCAGCCGCGCGGTGGCGATCACCCAGGCGACCGGCATGCCGAGCGAGCGCGAGCTCGGCAGCGGCGTCGCCGGCAGCGACGGCAAGGGCCACTACCAGCTGATCCGGCTGCAGAGCGGCGGCACCTACACGGGGCCGCGCGACGAGATCTACGTCATCAAGGTCAGCAAGGCCGGCGCGCTCGACGGCTCGGCGATGGTGACCATCGGCAGCGTCAGCGGGACCGACAGCGTCCGTGACCCCGCGAGCCAGAGCCCGACCGCGCTCAGGCCGGTCCCCGTCACCGCCGGTGTCCCCATCCCGCTCGGCAGCGCCGGCCGCGGCGCCACCCTCACCTTCAGCGAGGACACCTCGTCGTCGCCGGCCGGCACCGAGGCGCTGACGCTCGGCGACCGCTGGGTCGTCCGCTGCGGGCACGCGCCCCAGACGGTCCACCCGGTCGAGCCCTCGGTGAAGGCCGACCTGCGGGCCTCGGCGGAGATCCGCTTCTCCACCGCCGCCGCCAGCATGCCGACCTTCACCCTGCCCGACGACACCCGGCACCTGACAGTGACCTGGTCCGCCAGGCCAGCGGTCGTCTACCCGCTGGCCAGCGGCGCCCCGGCTCCGAACGTGGCCCTGGTGGCGAACCCCGCCTTCGGCTACGGCCTGCGCCTGCGGGGCGACGCGTTCGTCAGGTCGCCCCCCGCGAACGGCGAGCGCTATGTGCCGGGCGAGAAGGGGATCCACTTCGGCTTCGACCTCGTCGACGAGCACGGGACCTCGCTGCTGATCCGCGCGAAGGACGCCGCCGGCCGCGAGCTCCCGGAGTGTGCCGGCAAGGACGAGCGCGGCCAGGACGTGGG
>JAKLHH010001175.1 GCA_022710245.1 Myxococcota bacterium | reverse complement strand
GGTGTGTATCGGCGACTGGCCTTCACCTTCACCTTCACCTTCACCTTCACCTTCACCTTCACCTTCACCTTCACCTTCACCTTCACCTTCACCTTCACCTTCACCTTCACCTTCGCCTTCGCCTTCGCCTCGGCGCGTCGCGTCGCGTCGCGTCGCGTCGCCTCGCCTCGCCTCGCCCCGCCCCGCCCCGCCTCGCCTCGCCCCGCCCCGCCTCGCCCCGCCGCGCCGCGCCCCGCCCCGCCCCGCCCCGCCGCGGCGCGCCGCGCCTCGCCTCGCCTCGCCCCGCCCCTCTTCCCTCTCGCTCTCCCTCCTCGGCGGAGGCGTCGCCGATGCCGGCCTGCACACGCCTCGCCCCGCCTCGACGTGATCAGCCCTCATCCTTCGTTCCAGGTCCGTTCGCTCCGGCGGCCACGTCGCTCGCTCCGAGCGCGAGCTCGCTCGCTCCGAACGCGAGCTCGCGTCCTCGGGGACCCGCTCCCCCGACGCCCGTTCCTCCGCCGCCGAGGCTGCCCGAGGGTGTCAACCATATCCCGGGGCAACCGCTACCGACCCGTCAGGAAGGTCTCCGACGCCAGCGCCGAACCACTGTGTCAGGGATGGTCCCGATCCGGACCGGGGCGGGCTTCTCTGCTCATCACTTTCTGCTTGACCGCGCGCGAGTTCTGCGCCATAATCAACGTCGATGATGAGGTCAAGCTCGCAGCACCGACGGAGTCCGAGGCGTGGGAAGCCCAGGCCCGCCGAGCAGCTCGAGCTGCCCGTCCGCACCTGGGGTGGCCGCCGCCGTGGCGCCGGGCGACCGAAGGGGAGCGCCAAGCATCCGTCACACCGACGCCGGCCGCGGGTGATCCCGCGCCACCCGCTTCACGTCAGCTGGAAGCTCGCGGACGACCTGCCGAACGTACGCGGGCCCGCCACCGCGCGAGGCATCCTCGCGGCCATCGCGGCCGGCAAGCAGCGTGAGGGCTTTCGCGTCGTCCACTTCGCCCTCGAGCGGCGTCACCTGCACCTCATCATCGAGGCGGACAGCGCGGAGGCCCTCTCGCGGGGGCTCCGCGCGCTCGGCATCCGCATCGCTCGCGCGATCAACCGTGCGCTAGGCCGCCGCGGCCGCGTGATCAAGGAGCGCTACTTCTCTCGCTCCCTCAAGACGCCCACCGAGACCAGGCACAGCCTGAGGTACGTGCTCAATAACGAACGGCGTCACCGGGAGCAGCGCGGCCAGGTCACCAACCGCGACTGGCTCGATCCGCTCTCCTCGGGAGAGTGGTGGGGCGGCTGGAGGTCCAGCGGGCGGCCACCTCCGGGACCGTCTCCGGTCGCCGCGCCGCAGACCTGGCTGCTCCGCGTCGGCTGGCAGAGGGCGGGCGCGCTCCTCGACCTGAACGAGGTGCCCCGGCGGTGGTCAGCGCCGAGCCGGTAGCGCCTTCGTCCAGGGGGGGTGTCGAGCGCGTCAGAGCGTGGTGAGGAACGACCTCGCGAGCGAGACCGTCCAGGGTGGTGTCGAGCGCGTCAGAGCGTGGTGAGAAACGGCCTCGCGAGCGAGACCGTCCAGGGTAGTGTCGCGCGCGTCAGAGCGCGGTGAGGAACGTGCGCGCGAGCGAGACCGTGAGGTTGTTGGAGAGCTGCACCACGCAGGGGTAGCGGCAGTGGCGGCACTGCTCGAGGCGGGTCGCCACCTCGTCGAACTCCGCCGAGCCGAAGACCGCCTCGGGATCGAAGCCGCGCTGATCGCCCCAGGTGTGGAGCGGCCGGCCCTCGGCGTCCTCGCACGAGTAGACCTGGCCCCGGTGATCGACGTGGATGGAGATGCGGCCGAAGTTGCAGCGGAACGCCTCGCCGCTCCCCATGATGCGGAGCGAGCTCTCCGGGTTGGCGACCGGCAGCCCCTCGCGCTTGAGCTCGTGGAGCAGCGCGAAGGCGTCGCCGAGCGCTGGCCCGTCGAGGACCAGCTCGTCGTTGTAGCCGGGGATGCGCGAGAGCGGGAAGAGCTCGGCGGAGATCCCGAGCTCGGCGGCGAGCTGCAGGAGCTCGCGGAGCTGGCCCTGGTTGCGGCGGTTCACCGAGATCCAGAAGCGGACGCGGGTGCTGCGGTGGCGGGTGAGCTCGCGGACGCCGCGCACCACGCGGTCGAAGAGCCCGGGCACGCCGCGCAGCTCGTCGTGGACCGCGCCGAGGCCGTCGAGGGAGCAGAGCGCCAGGTCGAGGTGCGGCGCCAGGTCGGGCGCGCGGGTCTCCATGTGGTTGGCGTTGGTGCACATGGCCGTGCGGTAGCCGAGGCGCTTCGCGGCCGCGAGGATCTCGGGCAGGTCGCGGCGCAGCGTCGGCTCGCCGCCCCAGAGCGTGAGGATCTGACAGCCGCCGCGCCGGAACCTGGCGAGGAGCGACTCGAGCTCGTCGAGCGGGAGCTCGTCCTCGCGCCGGCCCTGCTCCTGCCAGCGGTTGCAGCTCGCGCAGCGCAGGTCGCACCTCGCCGTCGGCTTCAGGTAGAGCAGGAAGGGGCGGCGGCGGAGGTAGACCTCGCGCCCGACGCCGAGGCTCATCCGCAGCGCGTCGAGGGGCTTCATCTCGGCGAGTCTAGCTGCGGAGGCCGGCGCTGACCAGAGCCCTGGCCTGGTTCGACCCGCGTTCGACCCGCGCGGACGGGTCAGTCCCTGCCTCCTCGGGCAATACTGCTCAGCGACGACCCCGCCGCGTGCCGCGCCGACGCGTCCGTCTGCCGGGCAATACTGCTCAGCGACGACCCCTAAGCGCGCCGCGCCGACACGTCCGTCCTCCTCCCTCCTCGGGCAACGCTGCTCAGCGAGGGCCCCGCCTCGGGCGCGGGCGGGCCGGGCGGGCCGGGCGGGCCGGGCGGGCCGCGCGGCCTTGATCTTTGGAGACAAACCGGAGAAGGTTGGGCGGACATCGAACCTCGACGGACGCGAGCCTCGTCGAGCCCACGCAGGCCAGCATGAGCGAGACCCCCGCCAGCCCCGAGACCCCGGCCAGCCCCGTGAGCGCTGCTCCGGCGAGCTCTGCGACCTCGGGCAGCCCCGCGACTCCGGGCAGG
>JAKLHH010001174.1 GCA_022710245.1 Myxococcota bacterium | reverse complement strand
GCTGCGCGTAGTAGCCGAGCTCCACCCCGCTGCCGAGCTTCACCTGGCCCGCCTCGGCGGCGAGCTCGCCGGCCATGATCTTCAGCAGCGTCGTCTTGCCGACGCCGTTGACGCCGATGATGGCGACGCGGTCGCCGGAGTAGACGCCCCTCGTCAGGTCGCGGTAGAGCTCGAGCGCGCCGAAGCGCTTGCTGACGCCCTCGAGGAGGATCACGTCGCGGCCGGTGCGCCGGGTCGGCGGGAAGGTGAAGCGCATCTTCTTCGGCCGCACGATCGGCTTCTGGATCTCCTTCTGCAGCTTCTCGATCTGCTTGGTGCGGCTCTGCGCCTGCCGCGCCTTGGTGGCCTTGGCCTTGAAGCGCTCGACGAAGCGCTCGAGCTCCCTCACCTGGCGCTCGCGGTTCTGCGCGCTCGCCTCCAGCACCTCCTCCTCCTGCGCGCGCTGCTCCTTGTAGAGGTCGTAGTTGCCGCGGTAGCTGCGCACCCCCTCGGGCTCGAAGCTCACCACCCGCTCGATGTGGCGGTTCAAGAACTCGCGGTCGTGGCAGACGAGGACCAGCGCGGCCTTGCGCGCCGCGAGGTGCTCGTCGAGCCAGGCCACCGAGGGGACGTCGAGGTGGTTGGTCGGCTCGTCGAGGAAGAGCACGTCCGGGTCCTGGAAGAGCAGCCCGGCGAGCGCGGCCCGCATCTTCCAGCCGCCGGAGAGCTCGGCCGTCGGGCGGGTGAGGTCTGACTCACGAAAGCCGAGGCCCGAGAGGATGCTGGCGGCGCGCGCGGACGAGTAGAAGGTCTCGTAGCGCTCGAGCCGCTCGTGCAGCCCGGCGAGCGAGGTGGCGAGGCGGAGCTGCTCCTCGGGGTCGTCCGCCGCCTCCAGCGCCGCCTCGGTGGCGCCGAGCTGCTCGGCGACCTCGGCGCGGCCAGGCACCGAGTCCATCACCGAGCCGAGGAGCGTGGCGCCGCCCACCTCGAGGATGTCCTGCGGCAGGTAGCCGATGCGGCAGTGGCGCGAGGTGCGCACCGTGCCGCCGTCGAGCCCCTGCCGCCCGGCCATCGCCTTGAGCAGCGTCGACTTGCCCGAGCCGTTCGACCCCACCAGGCCGATCCGCTCGCCCTCCCCGACCCGCAGGCTGAGGCCGCTGAAGATCTCACGTCCGGCGAAGGCGAGGCTCGCCTGCTCGACGATGATCAGGCTCATCGTGGCCTTATATACACAGAGCGGCCCCCGGAGGCCAGAGCCCCGGCGCCGCCAGCCGGCGCATGACCTGGCCGCGCGTCGGTGGCCCGCGCCAGGCGACGGGCGGCGCCTCGTTTCCGCGTGCGGGTCGCCCCGAACTTGGTACGCTTCAGCGAGGGTGGTGATGTGGTGACGCGGAGATCGCCCGGCTCGGGGCTCGCGGCCGCGCGCTCGCGGCTGGGAGAGCGGCTGACGCGCCTCGCGGCGCGGGTCGGCGGCGGCGAGATGGAGGAGGGGCGGACGGCGGCCGCGCTCGAGGTGCTCCCCTCGCACGTGGCGGTCGTCGATCGCGAGGGGACCATCACCTCGGTCAACCAGGCCTGGTGCGTCTTCGCCCGCGAGAACGACCTCGCGCTGCCGCGCGCGGGCCTCGGCGCCAGCTACCTGACCGTCTGCGATCTGGCGAGCGGCGAGGGCGAGGCCGAGGCGAGGCAGGCGGCGGCCGGGCTGCGCGCGGTCCTCGCGGGCCGCGCCGGGTTCGAGCTGGAGTACCCCTGCCACGCGCCGACCGAGCGACGCTGGTTCGTGGTGCGGGCGCGGCGCTTCGAGCACCGCGGGGAGGTCTTCGCGGCGATCGCTCACGAGAACATCACCTCGCCTCGCGAGGCGGAGCTGCAGATGGCCGCGGCGAGGGCGGCGGCCGAGGCGGCGAACCGGACCAAGGACCAGTTCCTCGCCGTGCTCAGCCACGAGCTCCGCACCCCGCTCACCCCGGCGCTGCTGCGCGCCGCGCTGCTGCTCCGGGACCCGGCGCTCGACCCCGGCGTCCGCGACGGCTTGCAGATGATCCAGCGCAACGTGGAGCTGGAGGCGCGGCTGGTCGAGGACCTCCTCGATCTGACCCGGGTGGCGCGGAACAAGCTGGAGCTCCAGCTCACCACCGTCGACGCACACCAGCACCTGCAGGCGACGCTGGAGATCTTCCAGCGCGAGATCGAGGCGAAGGACCTCCACGTCAGCTTCCACGCCGGCGCTCGCCGCCACCACGTGCGCGCCGACCCGGCGCGGCTGCAGCAGGTCTTCTGGAACGTGATCGGCAACGCGGTGAAGTACACGCCGCGGCAGGGCGCGATCCGCGTGCGCACGAGCCAGGGTCCCGGGGAGCGCCTCTGGATCGAGGTGAGCGACACCGGGATCGGCATCGAGCCCGACGTGCTGCCGCGCCTCTTCGCGGCCTTCGAGCAGGGGGAGCGGACGCTGGTGCGGCGCTTCGGGGGGCTCGGGCTGGGCCTCACCATCTCCAAGGCGCTGGTCGACCGGCTCGGCGGTCGCATCGCCGCCGCCAGTCCCGGGCGCGACCGTGGCGCCACCTTCACCATCGAGCTGCCCACCGTGACCCCTCCGCTGGAGCTGGTGCCGCCGCGCGAGGCCCGACACGACGAGGGTCGACGCCCCCGGCGGGTGCTCCTCGTCGAGGACAACGCGGACACGCTGGGCCTCCTCGCCGAGCAGCTGCGGGACGCCGGGCACCAGGTGATGACCGCCACCAGCGTCGCTGGCGCCCTCGAGGTGGCCGGGGACACGCCGTGCGATGTCCTGGTGGCCGACATCGGGCTGCCCGACGGCACCGGCTGGGATCTGCTGCGGGCGCTGCGCGAGCGCGGGCCGATCACCGGGATCGCCGTGAGCGGGTTCGCCTCCGACGAGGACGTGGCGCGCAGCCTCTCGGCCGGCTTCGCCGAGCACCTGCCCAAGCCGGTGCTCCCCGAGACGCTGGAGGCCGCGCTGCGGCGCACGAGCTGACGCGAGCCTCCTCGACCGCTCGCCCCTCGCGTCAGCTCGAGGTCCCTCCTCGACCGCTCGCCCCTCGCCCACCTCGCGCTCCTTC
>JAKLHH010001173.1 GCA_022710245.1 Myxococcota bacterium | reverse complement strand
CGCCGGATCACCTGCAGCTGCTGGTAGTCCTTGGCGCCGGAGACCGCGACGCAGGGCCCGACGATGTTGAAGAGCTTGGCGACCACCGTGGCGACGCCGCGGAAGTGCACGGGCCGCCGCGCCCCGCAGAGCGGCTTGCTCAGCTCCTCGACGGTGACGTAGGTCTGGTACCCGGGCGGGTAGACGGCGCCGTCGGGCGGCGTGAAGACCAGGTCGACGCCGGCCGCCTCGCAGCGCGCGAGGTCCGCGGGGAGGTCCCGGGGGTAGCGCTCGAGGTCCTCGCCGGGCCCGAACTGCGTCGGGTTGACGAAGATGGAGAGGACGACGAAGCCAGCGCCCTCGGCGCGCGCGCGGCGGACCAGCGAGAGGTGCCCCTCGTGGAGATAGCCCATCGTCGGCACCAGCCCCACGCGCACGCCCGCCCGGCGGCGCTCGTCGCAGAGCCGTCGCACCTCCGCCGGCTGCTCGATCTTCAGCATCTCGGCCTCCTCGGGCCACAGGCCCGCGCAGGGGTTATAGCGCACGCAGGCCCCCCTCGGGTCAAGTCCGCGCCGGGGCGTGGTACTCTTGCCTGGCATGCGCGTGGTGTTGCCCCTCCTGCTCTGGCTGACCGCCTGCAACTCCATGCTGCCGTTCCACGCGGGGGCGAGCCGCGATGGCAAGACGTCACCCAGCGACGGCGCTGGCGAGCCTCGCGCTGACGGACGCGCCCACGACGCGCTCCCGGGCGACGCAGCCCCGGCCGACCGCGGCGCGCTCGATCTGCCGCCGGGGACGCACCGCAGCTGGGTCAAGGCGGCGACCGGCCCGAAGCTCTGGGGGCCGGCGCTCGCCTACCACGCGGGCACGCAGTCGATCGTGCTCTACGGCGGCAACACCGCCTACTGGACTGCTCTGGCGAGCGCCAGCGCCGCCATGTGGTCCTACAAGGGAGGCACCTGGACCCTCCTCTGCGCCTCCTGCCTCCCCGGCGCGCGCCTCATGCATGGCCTCGCGCACGACAGCGCCCGCGACCGGCTCGTCCTCTACGGCGGCTACGACGGGAGCGGCGCGGCGCGCGACGACGTCTGGGAGTGGTCACAGGCGAGCGGCTGGGTGCAGCGAGAGTGGGAGGGGCCAGGCCGCCCGGGCGCGTCCTCCAGCTGATGACCTACGACGAGCAGCGCCAGCTCCTGGTCAGCTTCGGCGGTCTGGTCAATGGTCAGCCCAGCGACGAGCTCCTCGAGCTCTCCCTCGGCGGCGCGAAGGTCATTTGGACCACTCCGTCAAAGCAAGCGACCTGGCCCACGCCGAGGATCAGCCTGGCGGCGTCGGCGACGTACGACCCCACGGCGCACCGGGCGCTCTTCTACGGGGGCGCGACGAAGGAGCTCAGCTACCTGGACAGCACGAGCCAGCTCGACGACCTGTGGAGCTGGGACGGCGCGGCCTGGGTCCAGCTCTGCAGCGGCTGCACTGGTCAGCCGCGGCTGCTGGCGCCGATCGTCTTCGACCGTCACTTCCAGCGCGTCGTCCTCACGGGCGGCTGGGACGCGTCGGCTGGCGAGCAAGCCGGCACCTGGGAGCACGCCGGAGCGCCCGGCGCCTTGTTCGTCGTCGCTGACTCGACGCAGCCCACGCAGCGCGACAGCATGGGGATCGCCTACGAGCCGGTGGCGGACCTGATCGTCGTCCACGCCGGCAACGGCAGGGGCTGCGGCAGCGCCGACGGCGCCAGCCACTGCGACGAGACCCTCGAGTACCGCCTCGCGCCCTGAGCTCGGCCCTCAGGGAGCGACCGAGCAGTAGGTGGGCCAGTCGCCCCAGGGCGTCCCCGTCGGCAGCCCGCTCGCGTAGGGATCGCCCGTCAGCCCGCGCGGGTGGTCCTCGAAGAACCGGTAGAGGAACGGGTTGATGTCCTCGGGCCACTCGTGGCCGAGGCCGTGGTCGCACTGGACCACCGGGTGGCCGTTCGTGCGCAGCGTCTGGGTGGTGGTCTTCGCCGCCGCGTCGAAGTCCCAGGTCGCCTGATCGCTCGTGCCGCCCCAGATGATCAGCCCCGCGGCCTTCGTCTTCAGCCCGGCGACGAGCTGGGCGCTGGGCCAGCTGCAGAAGGTGAAGGGGGAGACGAAGCCGCCCGAGACGGTGGCGAAGGAGGCGAGCTGATCGCCGCGGTGGGTGAAGAGGTAGGCCGCGAAGATGCCGCCCATCGACGAGCCGATCGCGTGGACGCGGTCATCGTCGACGGGGAGCTCGGCGCGCAGGCAGCCGAGCAGCTCGTCGAAGAAGCGGACGTCGCTGCTCTCGTCGGGGTTTGCCTTGAAGTCCCAGACGGGGAAGATGCTCGCGCTCGGGGCCTGCGGCACCACCTTGAGGAAGGGCTGGTTCTTCGAGGAGGCCCAGCTCCCGCCGTCGACGTGCTCCGCCTGGCTCCCGTAGCCATGATAGACGAAGACGACGGGGAGCTTGCCGGTGGTGCCAGCCGGGACGTTGACCTTGAGGACCAGGAAGCGGCGTGCCTTGCCGCCGATCATGAGGCCGTCGTTCGTCCCTGCCGGTACGTCGGCGCTGGTGCCGATCTTGAGGCCGCAGGGCTGCGGCGCGCCCTTGCTGTCCCGGCGCGTCAGATCGACGCCCGCCTCGGCCTGCAGCCGGTGATCGGCGCCTGCCTCGGTGGCGGCGTGCGCCGCGTCCGCCGCGGCGTCGGGCGCAGGGCTCGAGCTCCCGCAGGCCGCCAGCGCAGTGATGACCAGAGACCAGACGCCTCGGGCCATGACCCACCTCCCGTGTCTCCACCGCGAGGCTACCACAGGAGATCGATGGCCGGGCGCAGCGCCCCGTCCCTCACCCGCAGGTGTGACTGATCGGTCGCTTTTCTTCCGTCCCCCCCGGTGAGCCGGTATGATCGGAGCGGCAAGAGGTGTCCCATGATGCAGTCCGTCACCGCCGAGCGGCTCCGCTTCCCCTGCACCGCCACCGTCTTCGCGCTCGCGCTCCTCTCCCTCGCCGCGTGCCCGGCGAAGACCACTGGGGGGGCGCCGCCCGCGAACCCACCGGCCTCGCGCGCGAGCACTCCGCCTGGCGA
>JAKLHH010001172.1 GCA_022710245.1 Myxococcota bacterium | reverse complement strand
GATGATGGGCGCGCTCTCCAGGGAGCCGCGCGGCGAGCTCGCGGGACCCGAGCGCGAGGACGACGTGCTCTTCAGCGCCCTCGACGCGCGAGGTCGCGTCGCTCAGTCGACGTCGTTCTGAGTCGCGCTGAGTCGTGCTGAGCCGGAGCGCGAGGGGCGCCGGCCTCAGCGTGCTCGAGGCACGAGCAGGTAGCGCGTCTCCATCGGCGTCCCTGTGATCAGGCGCGGGCCAGCGAGGCGCTCGGCGACGCGGTAGCGCTCGCGGAGCCCGGGCCAGAGCTCCCAGCACCAGTCGATGTCACTGTCCATCACCACCAGCGAGTAGCGCTGGCTGGCGATCGCCTGGGCGAGGCCCGCTGGCGCGCCGAGACCGGCCGCGTGCACGTCGAGGACGCCCATCTGGTGCAGGTGGAGGGTGCGCTTGCCGGCCAGGCGTGGGTAGTAGGGGTGGAACGGCACCAGCACCTCGCCGGGCGCGGCGCGCAGGCGCGCGAGGAGCGCGTCGCCCGCCGCGCGGTCCGCCGGCGTTGGCAGGAACTGCCGCGGGTCGTAGCCGGTGTACGAGCGCTCCTTCATCTTGAAGCTCGCCGGCACCACGCGCAGGAAGAGCGGCGCGAGCGCGTTCGGCGCGCCGATCGCCAGCGTGAGCGCGAGGCCGCCGAGGACCACCGCGGCGCGCCGGGGGGGCGCCGCCTCGAGGAGGCGGGCCGTCGCCACGCCGAGCGCGACGGCGCCGAAGAAGACCCCGGGGATGATCGCGTTGACGAACGCCCACTGCGTGCCGTAGCCGACGCAGGAGACGAGCACCGCGACGAGCGCGATCCAGGACACGTAGACGAGCCCGGGGCTGCGCGTCGCCCGGCGGAGCGCCCAGGGGATGAGGAGCAGGCCCGGGGTGAAGAGGAGCAGGAGGAGCCCGGGCGCGGCGAGGAACCCGCGGATGGGGCGGAAGGCGTGGCGCTGGTGCAGCTCGAAGACGTAGGTCCAGAACCAGCCGTGCGAGGCGCGGTGGAGGAGCGCGAGGATCGGCAGCCCGAGCACGGCCAGCGTGGCGAGGTAGGTGAGCCCCACGCGCCAGCGCGTGACGAGCAGCGCGAGCCCGACGGCGACCATGAAGGGCGAGGCGGTCTGCTTGGCGAAGAACGCGGCGACCAGCGCGGCCGCGGCGAGCGCGGCCCCGAGGTGCGCGCCGCCCGCGGTCCGTGAGCCCCGGCTCCACCAGGCGAGGGCGACGCCGAGCACGACGAGCGCCAGCGAGAGCGAGTCGGGCCGCGCCAGGTCGAGCCAGGCGCCGGTGGGGACGAACGCCGCCGCGGGCAGCGCCAGCGCCGCGAGCGCCACCGCCCGCGAGCCTCCCTCGCGGCGCACCAGGCGGTAGCCGAGCAGCGTGGCCCCGAGGTAGGCGAGGATCGAGACCGCTCGCGCGACGGGGTAGCCGAGCGGCAGGAGCTTCGCCAGGCCGGCGAGCAGGGCAGGGTAGAGCGGCGTGTAGAGGAAGGGGACGAAGTCGAGGGACGGGGGCGCGTAGAGCGGCTTGCCCTCGAGGAGGCGGAGCGCGTGGCAGAGCATCCCCCCCTCCATCCACTCC
This sequence comes from Myxococcota bacterium, assembly GCA_022710245.1. The sequence goes on along the minus strand of JAKLHH010001172.1, from coordinate 1,482 downwards.
AGGTCGTAGGGGTAGACGAGGCGCCGCGCGAAGATGACGGCGAGCGCCGCGAAGGCGACGCCGGCGAGGACGACCAGGGAGAGGGAGAGGGCGCGCTTCATCAGAAGCCGCGGCGGGCCGAGCTACTTCGAGATGCTGACGTCGAGGTCGTAGGTGTTGACGGCGGCGCCGAACCCGTAGACCCCGAGGATGTACTTCCCGGTCTTGTCGGCGGCGTTCAGGGTGATCAGCTCGTTGTCCTTGGTGCCGCGCGAGGCCTCGATGACGTAGCCGTCGGGGTCGAGCAGCGCCGCGTCGAGGTCGCCCTTGCTGTTGTAGAAGACGACCTTGACCACCAGCTTCTGCCCCTGCTGCAGCTGGATCGCGTAGTGGTCCACGTCGCCCGCGTAGCAGATCTCCCAGTTCGGGATGTAGCCCTGGCCGGGCAGCGGCGTCGCGGTGGCGCTGGTGTTGTTCGGCTCCACGTCCTTGTCGAGGCAGCTCGTCGACGACTTCACCGGCGCGCCGTCGAGGTAGACCGGCCCCTCCTTGGAGGGGAGCAGCTCGGCGTCGGTCAAGACGCGATGCTCGGCCTTGGCCACCGACGCGTCGCCGGTGGCGACGCCGTCCTGCACGCAGACCTGCAGGTTGTTGCGGGCCTGACAGGAGTAGCCGTCGGGGCACGGCTTGCCCGAGGAGGCGCAGAGGAACGGGTTCGGGCCCAGGTCGGGGCTGAAGCAGCCGCCGAGGCTGAGGGCCGCGAGCAGCGTGAGGAGCGCAGTGGGCGTGCTGGTGCGTACGGTCCGCATGGTGGTCTCCATCAGAAGGCGAGCTGCCCGACCATCCCACCGCCTCCCTGGGCAGCCCAGGGCGCGGCCAGGAAGCGCGGCGCGCTGACAGTGTTCGTCCCGATCGCGCGCCGGCCACGCTCCTTGCGGATATGGCGCTGGTCCATGATCCAGAGGTAGGCGGTGGCGCCCGCCGCGGCGATGCCGAGGCCGAGGAAGACCTGGCCGACGGTCGCCCAGGTCTTGCCCTCGCTCTCCCAGTCGCGCGCCTGCAGGTCGAAGCGCTGCTTCGGGATCGCGCCCGCGCCGCCCGCCTGGCACTTGGCGTCGCAGTTGTTCTTCTCGTCGCGCGCGCGCGTCTCGATGGCGTTCTGCCGGTTCATCGTCAGCACCAGCCCGACCACCGAGAGGCCGACGAAGGCCGCGGTCGTGGCGATGGCGGCGATCGCCCAGGTGCGGTAGGGCGTCTTGATCTCGACGTCCTTCTGCGGGCCGAGGATGAGCGGCGCGCCGCCCTCGATGACGATGATCTGCGGCGTCAGCTTGGTCCCGGCCTGCGCGACCACCGAGCCCTTGCCGGTGCCCTTGAGGGCCTCGATGTAGTACTGCAGCGAGGTGGAGGTGACGAAGCGCGCCGGGATCTGGGTGACGAAGCCCTCGCCCTGCACCTCCATCTTGAGCTGCTGGAAGACGAGCTCGCCGCCCTTGCGGAAGT
>JAKLHH010001171.1 GCA_022710245.1 Myxococcota bacterium | reverse complement strand
GCGCTCTACGCCAAGGACGGCGTGCGCGGGCCGATGCTCGGGCTGATCCAGTTCAACCCCGACTACCGGCAGGTCGCCGAGAGCCTGCTCGGCGACGTGGTGGTGGTGGACAGCCTCGACGACGCGCTCCAGCTCTGGGACCAGGTCGACGAGAAGACCCTGGTCACGCTGGACGGCGAGATCCTCAGCCCCGACGGCGCGCTCACCGGCGGCCGCCTGGACGAGGAGCAGTCGGGGTTCCTCCGCCAGAAGCGCGAGCTCAAGGAGCTCACCGACATCATCCAGGACCTGGAGACGCAGTACCGCCAGACCCTCGACTCCCACCTGCAGGTGAAGACCGAGATGGCCAGCCTCGAGCAGGTGCTCGAGGAGGTGACCCGCGACGGCCACCAGGGTGACAAGGACATCATCACCCGCGAGAAGGACCTGGGGCGCGTCTCGTCCGAGCTCTCCGCGCTCGAGGAGCGGCTGCGCGAGCTCGAGGACGAGATGGAGGAGCGCCGGCGCAGCCTCGACGACATGGACCGCGACGAGCGCGAGCAGCGCGAGGAGCTCGCCCGCGCGGCCGAGGAGCACCAGCTCGCGGGCGACATCCTCTACCTCCTCGCGCGCGAGGAGGCGCGGCTCAGGCGCCTCGGCGAGCTCGCCTCCGCGGGCGTGACCGACGCCAAGGTGGAGCTGGCGCAGGCGGAGGCGACCTTCCGCTCCGTCGAGGAGAACCAGCAGCGCCTGCTGGAGCTGCGGGAGGAGAAGCAGGCGCGGATCGCCCGCCTTGAGGAGAGCGCGGCGGAGGGGGGCGCGCGCGCGGCGAAGCTGCGGCAGCAGGTGGCCGAGCTGCAGGAGGAGCTGAAGGGGCTCGTCACGCAGCGGGCCAGCGCGCAGGGCCGCCACTCCGAGGGGCGCACCGCCTACGACGCCAAGGTCTCCGAGGTGGGCGAGCTCGAGGCGCAGCTCAAGCACGTGCGCGGCCAGGTCGCCGAGCTCGGGGTGGAGGCAGGGAAGCTGCAGCTCAAGGTCTCGGAGCTGACCATGGCGCAGCGCCACCTCCACGAGCAGATCTGGGAGCGCTACCGCGAGGACCTGCGCCGGGTCGCGGGCGACTACCACCTGCGCTCGCCGGCCACGGACGCGGAGAAGGAGCGGCTCTCGCAGCTGCGGCAGCTGATCGAGCGCATGGGCGAGATCAACCTGACCGCGATCGAGGAGTTCGAGGAGATCAACGGCCGCTACGAGTTCCTCTCCACGCACAAGCAGGACCTCGAGAGCGCGCTCAGCCAGCTGCAGCGGGCGATCCAGAAGATCAATCGCACCTCGCGCAAGCGGTTCCGTGAGACCTTCGATCTGGTCAACGCGAAGTTCCAGGAGATCTTCCCGCGGCTCTTCAAGGGAGGCCGGGCGCGGCTGCAGCTCACCGACGAGGAGAACCTCCTCGAGTCGGGAGTCGACATCATCGCGCAGCCGCCCGGCAAGAAGCTGCAGTCGATCGAGCTCCTCTCCGGCGGCGAGAAGGCCCTCACCGCGGTCAGCATGATCTTCGCCATGTTCCTGGTGCGGCCGACGCCGTTCTGTCTGCTCGACGAGGTCGACGCGCCGCTCGACGAGGCGAACGTCACCCGCTTCAACGAGATGGTGCGGGAGATGTCGGACGCCTCGCAGTTCATCCTGATCACCCACAACCGGCGCACGATGGAGATCGCCGATCGCCTCTACGGCGTGACCATGGAGGAGCCGGGGATCTCCAAGCTGGTCTCGGTGAACCTCTCCGAGGTGGGTGAGCAGGCGGCCTGATCGCCGCGCCGCGTGATGCGCTGCGCTTGCCAGCGACGGCCTTCGAGTCTTATAACCAGATCGTGCCTCACATCGCCTCGGTCGTCTCCCGCGCCACGCTGGTGGTGGCGCTGGTGTCTTCCTCCGGCGTGAGCCGTGCGCAGGGCGTCTCGCTGGCGGAGGTGCTGAGGCGTGCGCTCGCGCGCAACGAGCGAGCCCAGATCGCGCGGCTCGCGGTGGTGACCGCGGACGCGGCGGTGCGGCGAGCCCGCGCCGCGTTCCTGCCCAGCATCACGCTGAGCGCGTCGGAGACGCTCCGCCCCTACAGCGAGGATCAGGGCGCCCGCGTGAACAGCAATGCGTTCAGCGGCGCGCTCGCGGTGAGCCAGCCGCTCCTCTCGATCCCGGCGCTGCCGCTCTACAGCGGCGCCAAGCACTCGCGCGAGGCGGCGCAGCTCGGCGAGGTCGATGTCCGGCGCCAGCTCGCCTTCGCCACCGCGCGCGCGTTCTTCGCCGTGATCGCGCAGCAGCGACTGCTGGCGGCGGCGGAGCGCCGCCTGGAGCGCGCGAGCGCCAACCTCGCCGACGCCAGGTCGCGGGTGGCGGCGCAGCTCGTCAGCGTGAACGACGCGACGCGGGCGCAGATCGAGCGGTCGGCCGCGGCGCAGACGGTGGCGGGGGCGCGGAACGCGCTGCAGCAGGCTCGCATCAGCCTCGAGTACCTGGCCGACACCACGCTGCCGGCGACGCTGGGCCCGGTCGACGGGGCGCTGGTGCCCGCGGACCTCGACGTGGATCGTCTGGCCACGCGAGGCCTCGCCCAGCGGCCCGACCTGGCCGCGGCGCGGGCGTCGGTGGCCGCCGCCGACGCGCTGGCGAGGGAGCCGGCGCTGCGGCTGGTCCCGACGCTGGGGTCGACGGCGCAGCTGCGCGTGGCGGACTCGCAGATCGCGGGACCGCGGTACTTCGACGCGGCGCTCCTCTTCAACCTCTCCTGGTCGATCTGGGACGCCGGAGTGCGCGGCGCCGACGAGGCGACTCGCCAGGCTGCGGCCGCGACCTCGCGCCTGCAGCTCGCGTCCCTGCGGCGCGGGGTGCGCGCGGACGTGCGCGCCGCGGTGGCCGCCCTGAGCGCCGCGCAGGCCACGCTGACCGCCGCGGAGGAGGGGGTCAACGCTGCTCGCCTCGGCGCGGAGGAGAGCACGATCCTCTACAAGCAAGGGCTGGGGCGCGCCATCGAGCTCGTCGACGCGAACCTCTCGCGCTTCAACGCCGAGCAGTCGCTGGCGGCGGCCCAGCTCGCG
>JAKLHH010001170.1 GCA_022710245.1 Myxococcota bacterium | reverse complement strand
CCCGTCGTGCGGCGCGCCATGGGCGCTGCGGCACGGTGCCGGTGCACGACCGCCGCGGGACCGGAGGGCCTGCCGCCCAGCATCGCGCGCGCGGCCCGCCTTCTCCTCGTGCGACCGGTGCTCCGTCCGGGGGACGCCGGGCGGCCGTCCTTCGTCCTCGCCCTGCTGGACGCGCAGCGCTGGCTCGTTGACATGAGCGACCGGCGGCTTCCCGAGCACGCCCCCCTGGCGCTCCACCTCCTCGGCCCCCACCCGCCGCTGCTCCTCGCCGCGGGGACGGACGGCGAGCCGCCCCGCCCTTCGCCGCAGGGCGTCGCTGCGCCGCACCGGGCGCTCCCCATCTTCGCCTTCGGCCGGGCGCTCCTGCTCACCATCGGCTCCATCGAGCGCGCCCACGGGCGGCATACAGACAGCTGGCCCCTTGCGCTCTTCGGGGTCATCTCCACCGCGCTCCTGGCGCTGCTGCTCGACGTCCTCGGCAACCGGCGGCGCGCCCTCGAGTCGGAGGTCGAGACGCGCACGGCCGAGCTGAGGGAGAGCGAGCACCGCCTGGAGCGCCTGATCGCCGCGGCTCACGACGCGATCATCATGGTCGACTCCGCCGGGCGCGTCTGCCTCTGGAACGACACCGCGAGCCGGACGTTTGGCTACACGCGCGAGGAGGCGCTCGGTCAACCCCTGCACCCGCTCATCGCCCCTGACTCGGCCTCCCAGGCGGGAGCCGGGCTGCGCAGCTTCGCCGAGAGTGGTGAGGGCGCGGCCGTCGGGAAGACCCTCGAGCTCGACGCGCGCCGGCGCTCGGGCGAGACGTTCCCCGTCGAGCTCTCGCTGGCGCCGCTCCAGCTCCATGGCGAGTGGCACGCGATCGGCATCGTCCGCGACATCACGGAGCGCCGTCGCGCCGAGGAGGCGCTGCGCCAGCACGCCGAGCAGCTCGCCGCTGCCAAGCAGGCCGCGGAGGCGGCCGACGCGGCGAAGAGCCAGTTCCTCGCCAACATGAGCCACGAGATCCGCACGCCCCTCAACGGCATCCTCGGCATGGCCGCGCTGCTGCAGGAGAGCCCCCTCGATCCGGAGCAGCGCGAGCACGCGGCGCTGCTGCGGCGGAGCGGACAGCTCCTCCTCTCGCTGGTCAACGACATCCTCGACTTCTCCAAGATCGAGGCGGGGCGGCTCGAGCTGGAGCTCGCGGACTTCGGCGTCCGCGCCGCGATCGAGGACGTCGCCGCCATGCTGCGCCTGGAGGCGGCGTCGAAAGGGCTGCGGCTCACTACCTGCGTCGACCCCGCGCTGCCTCGCCGTCTGCGCGGCGATCCCTTGAGGCTGCGCCAGGTGATCGCCAACCTCGGCAAGAACGCGGTGAAGTTCAGCGCCAGCGGCGAGGTCCGGATCGAGGCAGCGCTGGAGGCCGACCTCGGGCACGGCGCGCGAGTCCGCGTCACGGTCACCGACCAGGGGATCGGGATCCCGGCCGCGAAGCTCGGCTCGCTCTTCAGCCCCTTCACGCAGGCCGACGGCTCGATCACGCGACGCTTCGGCGGCACCGGGCTCGGGCTGGCGATCAGCAAGCAGCTGGTGGAGATGATGGGCGGCGCGATCGGGGTGGAGAGCGAGGAGGGCAAGGGCAGCCGCTTCTGGTTCAGCGTGGCGCTCGCCCACAGCACCGACGCCTCCGCCTCGAGCACGGGCACACACCGCGCGGTCCCCGCCCTGCCTCCGACCGTCGAGGAGCTCGCCTCGCGCCGCGGTGGTCGCGTCCTCGTCGCCGACGACAACGAGGTCAATCGCGTGCTCGTGAGCAAGATCCTCGAGCGGCTCGGCTATCGGGCGGTCGTGGTCGAGAACGGCCAGCAGGCGCTGGCGGCGCTCCGCGCCCAGGCCGTCGACGCGATCCTGATGGACTGTCAGATGCCCGAGCTCGACGGGTACGAGGCGACGCGCCGGATTCGCGCCGGGGACGCGCCTGACCCGCGGGTCCCCATCGTGGCCTTGACGGCGCACGCGCTCGCCGGCGTCCGCGAGCAGTGCCTCGCGGCCGGCATGGACGACTATGTCTCCAAGCCGATCGATCCGCGCCGCCTGGACGAGGTGCTGCAGCGCCTGCTGGACCGCGAGGCCGGGGACGCCTCGCCCCCCGCAGCGCCGGAGACCACGCCCGGCCAGGCCACGCACGAGGTCGAGGCGGTCGTCTTCGACGAGGCCGATCTGCTGGCGCGGATCATGGGCGACCGTGACCTGGCGAGGCTGCTCGCCGCGGGCTTCCTCGCCGACCTGCCGCAGCAGGTCGGCGCGGTGCGCGCCGCGGTGGACGCGCACGATAGCGTCGCGGCGGGCAAGCAGGCGCACAAGCTCCGCGGGGCCTCGGTCAACCTCAGCTGCCACGCGCTCGCCGGCGTGGCGGCCTCGATGGAGCAGGCCGGAGAGAGCGGCGACCTCGCGCGCCTCCAGGCGCTGCTGCCACGGCTCGAGGCGGAGGCGGTTCGCCTGCGCGAGGAGCTGGCGCTCCGCTGACCCGCGCGCAGCGGCGGTGGGGCTCCGCGCTCAGGGCGGGTCGCGACGCCGCGACCGCACCCGCTCCAGCTCCTCCAGCACCCGGTTCGGCTTGAGCGCGGTCTTGTAGGCGAGGAAGCCCTCGGGGAGCGAGGCCTCCTCGCGCAGCGAGCGCTCCGGCACCGCGACGAGGAGGTGGCGGCCGCGGAACCGCCGCAGCGTGGCCCGCTTCTGCTCCAGGTACTCGGGCGTCCAGAAGCCGACGATCTCGAGGAGGACCTCGGTCCCGTCCGCGTGGCGGAAGGTGAAGTCCGGCACGAAGACCGTCTGCCCCTCGTGCAGCACGGTCGCCTCGCGGAGGAGCTGCCACCCCTCGCGCTCCTCGCCGAAGCGACCGGCGAAGCGCTCCTCGAGCTCCGAGTCGAACGCGGCGGGCTCCTCCACGTGGCTCCGCAGCTGGTCCTGCTCGGAGAGCACGAGCGTCACCGTGCGCCCCCAGGGCGCGCGCACGCGCGCCTCCAGGCTCCACCCCTGGCAGGCGAGCAGCGAGGGGAGGAACCGCGCCATCGCCACGCCGTACCG
>JAKLHH010000117.1 GCA_022710245.1 Myxococcota bacterium | reverse complement strand
CGGGTCCAGGGTCTGCGAGACATCATCTGACCTGCTCTGCCAGGGTCACGCTGTAAGCCTACGAGGTCGGCGGGGCACCGCAAGCCGCCGGGCAGCGCTGGCCTCGCGAAGAGCACCGCTGCCTCCCAGCTGGCTCCTCGAGCGGCCGCGCTGGCGAACAGGTGCGCCGTGATCTCCGTGGGATATCCGTGGCACGCGGGTTGCTGTGAGGGAGCCCCGGGAGGAATCATGCTCCGACGAGTGCTCCTCGGCCTCGCGCTCGCGCTCGCGCTGCTGCCCGCGCCGCTGCAGGCGGCCCGCGCCAGGGACGCGTCTGCCAGCGCCGAGCTGCTGACCCGCAAGCGGGTCTTCCGCATGCCCGCCTTCACCACCCAGGGTGGCGCCACCCTCCCCGTCCGCGTCGGCTACGAGACCTTCGGCAAGCTGAACGCGAAGGGCGACAACGCCATCTGGGTCTGCCACTACTTCTCGGGGACCTCTCACTGCGCCGGGAAGTACTGCAAGAAGGACGCGGCGCCTGGCTACTGGGACGCGATCATCGGCCCCGGCAAGGCGATCGACACGACCAAGTACTACGTGGTGAGCTCGGACGTCCTCTGCAACGTGCACCCCGACGATCCCCGGGTGATCACCACCGGGCCGGCCACGATCAACAAGGAGACGGGCAAGCCCTACGGCACCAGCTTCCCGGTCGTCACCGTGCGCGACATGGTGAACGTGCAGAAGGCGCTCGCCGATCGCCTGGGCATCAAGAAGCTGAAGGCCGTGATGGGCCCGTCGATGGGCTCCATGCAGACCGTCGAGTGGGCCTCGGCCTACCCCGAGATGGTGCAGAAGATCATCCCCGTCATCCCGGCCGGGCTCGCCGCGAGCCCGTACCTGGTCGGCAGCCTCGGCACGATGGGCGAGGCGATCAGGAATGACCCGCGCTGGCAGCACGGCGACTACTACGGCAAGGAGCCGCCCGTGCAGGGCACGGCGACGGCGCTCCGGATGATGGCGCAGCTCGCCGGCTCGCCGCAGGCCGCGCGCCCGTACCGCCGCGCGCCGGCGCAGGCAGGCAGCAGCCCGGGGACCAGCCTCGAGAGCCGCTTCGCCGTCGAGGAGGGCTGGGACGCGGCGGCGAAGACCTCCGCGAGCACCATCGACGCCAACCACATGCTCTACATCATCAAGGCGAACCAGCTCTTCCAGACCGGCCACGGCAAGACGCTCGCCGAGGGGGTGCGGCGGATCAAGGCGCCGGCGCTCTTCGTCGTCGCCAGCTCCGACCTGCTCCTCTTCCCGAAGTATGGGCGCGACGCGGCCAGGCGGCTGCGCGCGCAGGGCACGCCCGCCGAGGTCTTCACCATCAAGGGCAAGGGCGGTCACTACGACGGGCTCAAGCAGATCGGCCTGGCCGCCGACGCCATCCGCGAGTTCCTCGAGCGCTGAGTTCGCCCTGCTCGCCTTTGCCCTCGGCCGCGAGCTTCACCCTGCGCTGCCAGTCATAGATGGTGAAGCGAACACTGCATGAGCCAGGTTCACTCTGTCCCCTCGCATCCGCTCAGCAGCACGATACGGCCCGCCTGCTGCTATGGTCGGCACGCTCGCCCCGGAGGGCGCACGGAGCCCATGGTCCGGCGTGATCGACGCACGCTTCGCAGCGACGGCAGGTCGAGCCCGTCGGCTGCGAGCTCCAGATCGAGCTCGTCTTCGACGACGCGCCGGGCGAGGTCCTCCAGAGCAGCAAGACCTCTTCGAGCCCGCCGGCACCACCCTCGGCACGCGCGGCAACCGCCGTGACCAGGCCGCGCCGATTGCCGCCCGCGCCCCTCCCCACCCGCCCGATTCGCATGACGCTGACCTCGAGCGCACCGTCGACGAGACGATGGACTGGGGAGCCCAATACCCCCCTCCTCGACCCGACGACAGACCCCTGCCCGAAACGCCCCCTCACGCGGGTGCTCCTTCCGTCGGTGAGCACTACTGCCCCTACCAGTAGGTTGTCGTCGCAGGGCGTCCACGGGTGTGCGGAGGATCCCGGGGAGCAGCACCCCAGTTGCTTGCGCCCGCGGGTCGGCGCGTCGTTCGATCTGGCCGTGATCCCGAGCGAGCGTCGCGCGTCGACGGTGGCCGCCGGTGGCACCCACCTTGCTCAAGCCCGGCGCAGATAACCTCGAGGAACACCACGCGATGATCAGACTGTCTTGGAGACTACTCTGCGTACTACTCTTGACTGCTTGCTCCGAGGATCTCCCGCACCGCGCCGGCTCGGACGGCGTCGTGGCGCGCGGTGATGGCGGCGTCACCTCCGACCTGCCGTTCAAGCCGGGCGACGGCGCCGAGGAGCAGTGGCCCCCCACCGACGGCAAGGTGGGCGGCGAGCAGGGCCAGCCAGCCACCGATGGAGCCGCCACCGGCAGCGTGAAGCTGAAGTGGGTCGCGCCGGCGGCCGGCGCCACCCTCTCGGGCACCACGACCTTCCAGCTCAGCGGCCAGGGCTTCCTGAACGTCGAGATCTTCCGCAACGGCACCCTGCTGGTCCGCTGCACCGTGTCGGCGAGCCACGCGAGCGCCACGGCCAGCGTGGACACGACGCAGCTCCCCGACGGCGCCCTCACGCTCACCGCTCACGCGTGGGACAGCGCGCCGGGCCAGACCTTCACCTCCGACGCGGACGCCGGACCGCTCACCGTCACCGTGAAGAACGGCGCGCCGTCGACGGGCGACTGCGCGTCGGGCAAGGCCGCGCTCGGCATCGAGGACATGCAGCTCACCTACGGCTACCCGCAGAACCCCGGCCTGATCGACACCGACTACGCGAACATGGCCAAGCACCTGCCCACGGTGAAGTGGATCCGCATCGACCTGCAGGACAACGACGCCACGCAGCGGGCCAACTTCGTGCACCAGCTGCAGAAGGCCCACGCCAACGGCTACAAGGTGCTCGCGCTGGTGGGCCCGACGGCGGGGGACTTCGACGGCAGCACCTCGTTCCCCTACCCGCTGCACCTGATGAACACCACGAAGGCGGCCGCGCGCCTGACGAGCTACCTGAACGCGGCGTCGCAGGCGGGGCAGACCATCGAGGCCTTCGAGCTCGGCAACGAGCTCGACAGCTGCGGCTTCAACGGCGACATGTGCAACGTCAACGCGTCCAGCCTGACGGCGGCGCAGAAGGCCGCCTGGCAGGAGGGGCTGGCGAGGCTCTACTCGATGGGGCTCGACACCATCCGGACCTCGGCCTTCGCCAGCGCCAAGGTCATCACGACCGGGATGACCAACGCGGGCAGCTACAGCCCGGGGTCGATGATGAGCAACCCCTACGCGGCGCTGAAGTGGATGGAGAGCTACAACGGCGTGAACTACCTCGCGGCGCAGCTCAACGGCCACCCCGGCTTCGACGGCTACGGCGGCCACCTGTACGCCTGGGCGAACGGCACCTCGAACACCTACGTGCAGAAGTCGACCGAGGTCTTCACCGAGCTGAAGAACGCCGGCCTCTCCATCACGCGGCCGCTCTGGATCACCGAGTTCGGTCTGCAGTGGCAGACCTTCTCCTGCTCGGGGAGCCAGTGCACCAGCGACCTCGCCTGGCAGGGCGGCTGCGCGTCGCCCAACACCTGCGGCGGCGGGCTGATCAACGGCCACAGCCGGGGCTGGTACACCAAGGCCTGGATCGAGTGGATGAACGCCAACGCGCCGAGCTTCGGCCAGAGCGTGGCGGTCGCCTTCGTCTACGACTGGGCCGACTGGGGCCGCGTCGCCGGCTACCCGGGCTACTCCATCTTCCCCTGCGACAGCCTCGGCGCCGGGACCAACGAGTGCGCCGACCTCAGCGCGTACACCTGCAAGTAGCGGCGGCGCGCTGCTCCCCCTCGAGCGCCGGCCGCGTGGGCGCCCATGCCGGGCAACAGGGTAGTTGACCCTGGCCCCGCCCTGGCTACGATCCCGCCTCGATGACGATCCTGCAGCGCCTCGCCCAGCTCCTCGGACCGCACCGCTTCCTCCGCACCATGTGGCTCTACCCGCCGTACCTCGGCGCCGGCGTGCGCGTCGCCCGCGCTGACCCCGGGCTCCGCCGCGTCGAGGTGGAGATGAAGCTGGCGCGCTGGAACCGCAACTACGTCGGCACCCAGTTCGGCGGCTCGCTCTACTCGATGTGCGACCCCTTCTTCATGGTGATGGTGATGGAGAACCTGGGGCCGGGCTTCATCGTCTGGGACAAGTCGGCGACCATCGAGTTCAAGCGGCCGGGCCGTGGCAAGGTCCGCGCCTGCTTCGAGCTCTCCGAGGAGCAGCTCGCGGAGATCCGCGAGGAGGTGGAGCGAAGCGGTCGCGCGCACCCGCGCTTCCTGGTGCGCATCGAGGCGGAGAGCGGCGAGGAGATCGCGCGGGTGGCGAAGGTCCTCTCCGTCCGCAGGCGCACCGGGGCCTGACCGGGCCGGGCTTCGGTCAGGGTCGGTAGGTGACCGCGGCGCGCGGGTCCACGCGGCCGCGCACGAGATCAGCGAAGACCCGCTCGAGGAGAGGGAGCCGCGCCGCGAGGCGGGCCAGGCGCTCGTTGAGCCCGCCGGCGGAGAGCGCGTCCCCCTCGCGGTGGCCGCGCGCGATGGCGGTGACGAGCCGCTGCCGGCGCGCGGGCGGCAGGCAGAGGAGCGCCAGCTCGACGGCGCGCGCCTCGCAGCTCACCACGGCCAGCCGCTCACCGTCGAGGCGCTCGCGAGCGATCAACGCGCGCACGCGCTCCGCATGGTAGGGGGCGGTCACCATCAGCAGCCGCTCCACGCCGAGCTCGCGGCGCATCCGCTCCAGCGTGTGCAGCTCGACGGTGGTCCGGTTCGCGGCCGGGCTGCAGCGCAGCCGCTCGGGACAGGCGCCGAGGCCACGCAGGATCTCCGCCGCGATCAGGCAGCCCGCGGCGGGCTGGCCGCGGAGGTGCGCCTCGGCGCTGAGGAGGTAGGGACCTGGCCCCCCGGGCACGAGCGCCTCGCCGAGCGCGAGCGCCGCGGCCGCGCGGGCGGCCACCTCCTCGAGGCAGCGCTCCGCGCGCAGGAAGGGCTCCCACTTGCCCATCACCGCGATCGCGCCCGGCGCCCTCCCCAGCAGCCGGCACAGCTCCCCCCGCGATTCCCCTACACCGGGAGCTTCGCTCCGTCGCCCACACCCTCCACCACCGGAGAATCCGTTCACGCTCCGCACCGCCGCACCTCCTCCGCCCTCGTCCGCGCCCGGGTCCATGGACAGCTGCTCACCCATCGCTCGAGTATAGCTCCAGCGCAGGCCGAGCACCGCTGCGCGTATCGGGGCGAGAGCCGCTCGACGTCCGCCGCGCTTTCGTGCGATCCTCGAGGCATGAGGTCCTGGCTCGCGCTCATCTGCCTCGCGGCGGCGCTGGCCGCTGGCTGCGCCGGCGACCTGCCGAAGAAGAAGGACGGAGCCGTCACCACGCCCGGCTACGAGGCGAGCACCCCGGTGCCGGACCTGCCCGTCACCACGAAGAAGGACCTCTACTGGCCGCCGCCGGCCGACGGCTACGTCGGCGCCCCCTTCGGCTGCGTCGCCGATCGCGACTGCTTCGGGCAGCGCTGCTGCCCCACCCCCTGGGGCGTCAAGCTCTGCGCGCCGGTCTGCGACCTGCGCTGAGCCCGGGGATGCACAGAGCGAGCGACGTATGTCCCGCAGTGACAGGCTCCTCTCCTCGGCCGTGGAGGCGATCGGCGAGACGCCGCTCGTCGAGCTGCGGCGCCTGACCCGCGGGCTCGAGGGGCGGCTCCTCGCCAAGCTCGAGCTGCTCAGTCCGGGCGGCTCCAAGAAGGACCGCATCGCCCGCCAGATCATCGAGGACGCCGAGGCGGACGGGACGCTGCGGCCCGGGCAGCCGGTGATCGAGCTGACGAGCGGCAACACGGGCACCGGCCTCGCCGTCGTCTGCGCGGTGACCGGACACCCGTTCATCGCGGTGATGTCGCGCGGCAACTCCGTCGAGCGCGCGCGCATGATGGCCGCCCTCGGCGCCGAGGTGGTCCTCGTCGAGCAGGCGCCTGGCTCGCGCCCGGGCGAGGTCTCCGGGGCGGACCTCGAGCGCGTGGAGCAGGAGACCGCGCGGCTCTGCGCCGCGCGCGGCGCTTTCCGCGCCGATCAGTTCCACCACCTCGGCAACGTCCGGGCGCACTACCTCCACACGGGCCCCGAGTGCCTGCGCCAGGTGAGCGGGCGGCTCGACGGCTTCTGCGACTTCGTCGGGACGGGCGGATCCTTCGCGGGCTGCGCCGCCGCCTTCAAGGAGCACGACCCGCGCGTGCGCTGCTTCGTGGTCGAGCCGGCGGGCGCGGCGGCCGTGGCGGGCAAGCCCGTCACGCGACCGGGCCACGCGATCCAGGGCGGCGGCTACGCGATGCCCGAGCTCCCGCTCCTGCGACGCGAGCTCGTCGACGGGTACCTCGAGGTGGAGGACGGCGAGGCGCGCGAGGCCGCGCGCCGGCTCGCCCGCGAGGAGGGGATCTTCGCCGGCTTCTCCTCGGGCGCGAACGTGGCGGCCGCGCTGCGCCTCCTCGCCGGCCCGCTCCGCGGCGGGACCGTCCTCGTGCTGCTGAGCGACTCGGGGCTGAAGTACCTGAGCACGACCCTCTGGGCCTGAGGCGGAGGGCAGCTCAGAAGCCCTGCGCGTCGCCGGCCGCGGCGCGCAGCGCCGGTCACGTGGTGGCCCGATCGTGCTAGTGTTGCTCGCCAGCGAGGGAGGTCCCCACGGTGAGCTCGGAGGTGACGCGATGAAGGGTGGTGGCATCATCAAGGGCATGTCGTCCGCCGCGCTGCCCGCGCTGTTCTATCCGCGCAAGCACCGGGTCGTGCTCCTCTCCGGGGCCAACTCTCACCTGCTCCTCGGAGATCCGGACAAGGCGACCTTCGAGGAGAAAGACGCGAAGACCAGCACCGAGCGCGGCTGGGCCCTGCCGGCGCTCCTCTCCATGGGCTGGGAGGTGGTCTCGCTCAGCGGCGCCGGCGACGGCCAGCAGGCCTACGCCGTGCTGCAGGCTCCGATCGACGCCTGACGGCGCACCCTCCATGCGCTCACCTCGATCGGCGGATCGGCCGCGAGGCGCCCGGAACACGACGTGAGGTGGAGCGAGGAGGCGCGAGGAGGCCGCGAGCCTTGACGGCCCGCGCAGGGCCGCCGAGGATAGCCGCATGAGCGAGCATGATCCGCGCCCGGCGCGGCTGATCCCGATCGAGGAGCTCCCCGCCGCGGTCTGCCGCGACCTCCGCTACGTCTTCAGCGACATCGACGACACGATGACCACGCGTGGCCGCCTGCCGGCCGCGGCCTTCGACGCGCTCTGGGCTGCGCACGACGCCGGGCTGCGCGTGATCCCGGTGACCGGGCGGCCCGCCGGCTGGTGCGATCACCTGGCGCGGATGTGGCCGGTCGCGGCCGTGGTCGGCGAGAACGGCGCGCTCACCTTCGCCCTCGAGGACGAGCGCATGCGGCGCCTCTATGCGCCGCGCCAGGCGGACGCGGCGGAGCGCCTCGAGCAGATCCGCAAGGAGGTCCTGGCGGCGGTGCCCGGCTGCAAGATCGCCGCCGACCAGCCCTACCGCGAGTACGACCTCGCCGTCGACATCGCCGAGGAGGTGCCCGCGCTCGACGACAGCGCCATCGATCGGGTGGTGGCGATCTTCGAGCGCCACGGCGCCACCGCCAAGGTGAGCTCGATCCACGTCAACGGCTACTTCGGCAGCTACGACAAGCTCTCCATGTGCCAGCGGATGGCGGCGGAGCTCTTCGGCGAGGCGCTCGACCCGGCGCGCGCGACCTTCCTCGGCGACTCGCCGAACGACGTGCCGATGTTCCGCTACTTCCCCCACGCGGTGGGCGTCGCCAACGTCCGGCGCTGGACGCACCGGATGGCGGCCCTTCCGGCGTACGTGACCCGCGCCGAGGGCGGCGAGGGCTTCGCCGAGGCGCTGCGGCTGATCCTGGAGCGACGGTGAGGCCGCTCGCCGCGCTGCTCGCCGCCTCGCTCCTCGCCGCCTGCCCCGGCGCGCGCGCGCCCGAGCCGGCGGCCCCCTCGCCGCCCGCGGCGAAGACTGGAGCGGCGAAGACTGGAGCGGCGACGCGCCTCTCGGCCGTCGAGGCGGTCAGCCTGCCGCGCGCGCTCGGCGGCTGGGTGAAGACGGTGCTCGTCCTCCAGCCGCGGGCCGGGCAGCGCGACCGTGAGGCCGCGGCAGCGCTGGAGACAGCGCGCGTCACTGCGGCTCAGCGCCTCCACTCCGCCGGGATCCGCGCGCGCGTGGCCGCCGCCGGCCCGCTGCTCGCCGTCGGGCTGGAGCGCACGGCCGGGACGGCGCTGGTGAAGGTGACCCAGGTCCTCGGGCTCGAGGCGCCCCTCGCCTTCTACCTGATCGACGACCGCACGAGCTTCTTCGGTCAGCTCGGCGCCACCCTGCGCGCGGGGGACGGCATCGAGGCCGGTCGTCAGAGCTACACCTTCCAGGGCCGGCTGATCACCCACACCGAGCTGTGGAGCGACGAGCCCGAGCGCCTTCGCCTGCTGCTGGCCACGCTGCCGCCGGCGCTGCGCCCGCCGAGGGGCCGCCGCGTCCTCCTCGGCCCCCAGGCGCACCCGAGGACGCACCGGCCAGGCTTCGTCTGCTACCTGGTCGAGGAGCCGCCGGCGATCGCCGGCAGCGACGTGGAGGACGCCAGGGAGATCCTCGACCCCGGCGCGAGCGTCGACGTGGCGGTGACCTTCGCCGCGCCCGCGGCGCGACGGCTCGAGCAGGTCACCGCGACTGGAATCGGCCGCCGGCTCGCGATCGTGGTCGGCGATCTGGTCGAGTCCGCGCCGCTGATCCAGTCGCGCGTCGGCGGCGGCCGCGCGCGGATCAGCCTGGGCAGCGCCGGCACCGCGCTCGAGCAGCGCCGCGCGGCCCGGACCCTGACCGAGAGCCTGCGCGCCGGCGCGCTGCGCTCGCCGCTGCGGCTCGCGACGATCGAGCAGCTGCCCTAGTCGCTCGCCGCGCCCGAGGTCGGCTCGCCCAGCCTGGGCGGAGCGGCGAGCGAGGAGACCAAGGAGCCCACGATGATCGATCACCCGGTGCAGTGGATCCCGTCCTCGACCCCGAACGGCTGCTGGGCCGCGGCCGCGGCGATGCTGCTCGGCGACCGCTGCGCGACGGTGCGCTCGGCGCGGCTCGGCGCCGGCGGCGGGCTGGTCGCCACCCGCGAGAACGTCCTCGCCTTCGCGACCGAGCTCCGGCTGCGCTTCCTCGAGGCGACCACGCTGAGCGCCGCGGGCCTGCAGGACCTGCTGCGGAGCGTGCCGGCGATGTTCGGCGGCCAGATGGTCAAGGGCGAGGGGCACTGCGTGGTGATCGGCGGGATCGACGGCGAGCAGGTGAAGGTCTACGACCCGAAGCCGATCGCCGGCGGCGGCAAGTGGGTCTCCTACCCCGCGCTGATGAGCCTGTTCCCGCTCGCCAGCCGCTTCATCCTCTACAGGTAGTGCCCCTCACCGCCGCGCTCGCAGGAGGAACGCGTCCGCGCTGAGCGCGCGCCGCTCCAGCTCGTCGAAGCCGGCCCGCGCCACCTGCTCCTCGACGGACGCCGCCTCGGGCCGCTGCGAACGCGGCGGGCCAGCCTCGGCGCTGCCCTGCCGCTCCCAGTCGACGACGACCAGGAGCCCTCCTGGGCTCAGCACCCGGCGCACCTCGGTCAGCGTGGCCGCCGGGTCGACGAGCTCGAGGAAGACGTTGGCGAGGAGCGCGCGGTCCACCGACGCGGCCTCGAGCGGGACACGACTCCGCCAGGCGGGCGCCACGTGCAGGGTCAGCACACGGGTCGCCAGGCGCTGCCGCCGCGCCCGTTTGCGCAGGAGCTGCAGCATGCGCGCCTGCAGATCGGCCGCGAGGACCAGCCCGCCGCCGCCGGCGTCGGCGAGCACCCGCGCCGCCGGCAGCGCGAAGTAGCCCGTGCCCGCGCCGAGGTCGAGGAGGCGGCTCTCGGCGCCGAGCTCGAGCGCGGCGAGCACGGGCCCGACCGGCTGCTGCTCGAACCGACCGGGCCCCTCGAGCTCGGGAGCCCGCTCCACGGGAAAGGGGCGATTGCGACGGCGCACGGGCGCGAGCCGTGCAAGCACTCCGCCAGGTGCGCGCCCGCGGGAGGCCCACCCCGCGATGCCGTGGGGCAGCTCCGTCGAGAGGAGGGCCGGCCGCGCACGCGGGGCCGGCGCCATCAAGCGCCGGGGAGCCTCCCCCGGCGCCGGGCACTTGCCCCCGCACGGGCTCAGAGGCTGGCGACGAGCGCCGCGGCGAAGCCGAGCAGCACGGCGATCAGCTTCGCGCGGGTCAGCTTCTCCTTCAGGAAGACCGCCGCGAGGAGCGGCACGAAGAGCGTGCTCATCTGGTTCAGCACGCCCGCGATCCCCGCCTGCGTGTACTTCATCCCGGCGATCCAGACGATCATCGCCAGGTACGAGCCGAGGAGCGCCGAGGGGAGCGTCACCCGCCAGAGCCGGCCCGGCTTGAAGACCGCGAGGGCGCTCGCGCGGTGGCGAGGGAGCAGCGCCTGCGTGAGCAGCACGAGCTCGCCCCCGACCAGTCGGACCGGCGTCGCCCAGAGGACGGGGCTGCGGTTGAGCACCGGCTTGGCGAGGACGATCCCGGCGGCCATCAGCAGCATCGAGAGCAGCCCGAGGGCGACGCCCACCCGCTGGCGTCGCTGCGCCTCGGGGCCGCCCGCCAGCGACTGCGGCTCCCAGGTGACGATCAGGATCGCCCCCACCATCAGGGTCATGGCGGCGAGCAGCGTGAGCTTCAGCGGCTCGCCGAGGAAGAAGAAGGCGAGCAGCACCACGAAGGGGCCATAGACGCAGTCGACGACCGCGCTCCCGCTGGCGCCGAGGCGATTCAGGCTGGCGAAGAAGAGCGAGTCGGCGACGCCGATGCCGATCGCTCCGCTGGCGAGGAGCTGGAGGGTGTCGCGCCAGCCCTGGCCGACGGCGACGAACGGCTGACCCGCGAGGAGGAGCGTGGGGATGAAGAGGACGATGGCGACCGCGCCCTTGAAGAGGTTCAGCGCGACGGGCGGCACCTGCTCGCCGCTCTTGCGGAAGAAGAGGACCGCCACCGCCCAGAGGAGGGCGCAGGCCGCCGAGTAGAGCTCACCCACTGGCCGCGCATAGCACGGAAGCCGCACGGACGAAAGCCCGGCCGGCGGCGGAGGGCGGCGGGGTGGGCAAGCCGCGCCCTCCTCGGGTAGAGTCTCCACGGCGCGCCCCGGCCGGCGCGTGTGAGGAGGCGACCGTGGCCCAGCCCCGTCCCGCCCGCCGCTCGGCGGGGGCCCCGCTGCTTCATCCCGGAGCGTCCCCCGGGGACGCGAGGACCGGGGCCCCGCTGCTTCATCCCGGAGCGTCCCCCGGGGACGCGAGGACCGGGGCCCCGCTGCTTCATCCCGGAGCGTCCCCCGGGGACGCGAGGACCGGGCCCCCGCTGCTTCATCCCGGAGCGTCCCCCGGGGACGCGAGGACCGGGGCCCCGCTGCTTCATCCCGGAGCGTCCCCCGGGGACGCGAGGACCGCGGCCCCGCTGCTTCATCCCGGAGCGTCCCCCGGGGACGCGAGGACCGGGGCCCCGCTGCTTCATCCCGGAGCGTCCCCCGGGGACGCGAGGACCGGGGCCCTGC
>JAKLHH010001169.1 GCA_022710245.1 Myxococcota bacterium | reverse complement strand
GGCGGTTGGTCGCGCGGGTGGCGTGGGTGGGGTGGCGGGACCGGTGCGGCCGGTGGTCGGCGTCGCGGGGGGCTGCCCCTACGGCACCCACCAGTTCCCCGACGCGACCAGCATGGCGAGGAGCTTGAGGCTGTCGCCGAAGTAGTCGCTCTGCTGCCAGCCCTGCACGCGATCCCAGAGCTTCTGGAGCCAGGGCGCGTTGGTCCCCGAGGCCGGCTCCACCATGGCCGCGGGCAGGAGCGGTGCCACGAAGGCCAGCTCCGAGGCGCTATCGAGGGCCGAGCCGGCGAGCGAGTAGCCGGCCTTGAGCTTGGTCGGGTCCTCGGAGGTGCTGCTGCGGAACCACGCCGTCATGCGCCGGACGGCGACGCGCGAGCGCTCCTCGCCGGACATCAGGAAGTCGGTGGCGAGGCGCCAGGGGGTGCGGCAGGCGTTCCAGGAGTGGGCGCCGTCGTCCTCGCTCTCGAGCCAGTTCGCCGGGGCGGGCGACGGCTGCGCGCCGGTCGCGCCCACCACGAAGTCCGGCAGGAGGCCCGTCGAGGGCGCCGAGTGGTCCTGCAGGTAGCTGACCACGGTGTACGTCCTGTCGACGACGGAGGTCCAGCGCGCCACTCCGCTCGCGGTGGCGAAGGCCTTGAAGTGCGACGGCATCAGGTCCGAGGTGCGGGTCCCGGTGTAGTGCGTGTCCGAGGAGGTGACCCAGTCGCCGAGGAGGATGGTGTTCTGCGGGTGGATCTCGGAGGCGAGCACCGCGGCGATGACGCGGAGCGCCTCCTTGCGGTAGTCGACCGCGCCGGCGCTGCCCCACTGCCGGTCGGCGAGGAGCAGCGCGTAGGCGACGTCGAGGTCGCCGTCGGTGGCCGCGTCCGGGCCCTCGACGTCCTTGCAGGAGGCGTCCTGCGCCCACGCCATCAGGTCCTTGTTCTGGGTGCTCGGGTGCGCGCGGACGTAGGCGAGGAGCTCGTCGAAGTCGGCGTGCGCCTCGGGGTCGCGGCCCGCCATCAGCACGGCGATCAGCATGCCATAGCCCTGCCCCTCGGAGACGGTGTGCGGCGTCGTCGAGGGCGACGACTTGATGCGGAGCTGCCCTGCCATGCACCCGGCCACCTGGTAGCGCGCCTTCCACTGGTCGTAGAAGGCCGCCGTCTGCTGGTCGAGCTCGGCCTGCGTGTGGCCGCCGGGGAAGATGACGCCGGTCTTGAAGTAGTTGCCGTGGGTGCCGAACGGGTGGCCGAGCCCACCGGAGTCTGCCCGCGGGCCGCCCTCGAGGATCGACGCCTCGAGGTGCGCATCGAGCAGCGGCTGCTTGCCGTCGCCGCTGCCCGGTCCGTCGCGAGGCTGCACCGACGAGTCGCTGCAGCCGAGCAGCGCCGCGCAGGTGAGCGCCAGCACCAGCGCCGGCGCGCTCGCTTCGCCTCTCCATCGATCGAGCCTTCCGCGCATCCTCCCTCCTCGGCACGGGGCGAGCTGATCCCTCCTCGGTGCGGGGCGAGCTGATCATCCGGCAGCGCTCGACGGGCGGTCAACGGGATTCGCGGAGGCGGGCCTGGCGGGGAACGGCTCGACGGTGCGGTCACTGACATCCGCGGAGGCGGGCCTGGCCCGGGAACGGCAGGACGGGGCGCTCACTGATACCCGCGGAGGCGGGCCTGGCCCGGGAACGGCTCGACGGTGGCGGTCACTGGTATCCGCGGAGGCGGGCCTGGCGGGGAACGGCTCGACGGTGGCGGTCTGGTATCCGCGGAGGCGGGCCTGGCGGGGAACGGCTCGACGGTGCGGTCAGGGGAGCGTGCGTGCGCAGCGGATGCCGTAGAAGCCGTGGCCTGTCCAATCGACGGCCACGCGTTCCCGGAAGGCCGCGCGCAGGACGACGGCCGCGTGCACCACCGCGCCTCCCTTGGCGACCTTTGCTGATTTGTAGATGTCCTCGCCCTCCTCACCTCCCTGTGGGTCGACGAGCTCCGCTCCGTCGGTGTAGTCGACGTACTCGTCGTGGACGTACTCCTCCACGTTCCCGGCCATGTCGTGGAGCCCCCAGCCGTTCGCCACCTTCTGCCCGACCTCCCGCGGGATCGGGAGTCCGTCGGTCCCATCGATGGCGTTGTTCACGTTCCAGCCGATCAGCGACGCGTTCCGGTCGTCCGCGCACTCGGTCAGCGGGCCGTTGTAGAGGGCGGTCTCGGTGCCCGCGCGGTAGGCGTACTCCCACTCGGCCTCGGTGGGCAGCCGATAGCCGGGACACGAGTAGAGGTTCCCACGATACTCTGCGCTCGAGCAGACAGGGTAGTTGCTGCGGAGCGAGAGAGCATCGCAGTAGGCGACCGCCGTCGACCACTCGACCCAGTAGGCCGGACAGTCGTCGCAATACCGTTTGCGGCGGCGTTCCGGGTAGGCGAGCTTCGCGAACGGGTGATACCCCATCACGGTCTGGAACTCGAGCTGGGTGACCTCGTGCTGCGCGAGCGCGAAGGCGCGCGTGAGCCTGACCTGCCTGCGCGTGACGGGTGAGACGCCAGGATAGGAGCAGGGGGGCTCGCCCGGCTGGTCGCCGCTCTCGAAGCAGCCCGCGGGGACCTTGCACCAGCCGTCGCTGCAGCTCTCGACGACGGCGGGGTGAGTGCAGGGCCGCGCTCCGTCGGAGGCGAGGAGGCCCGATCTCGCGCCGCAGGCCGCGCAGCAGGCCGCGCAGAGGAGGACGAGTGTCACCCACCAACCTCTCATGCCAACCTCCCTGCCAGCATGAACGGCGCCACGCTGATCGAACGCTAGCACACAGCGGATGCACAACGACACGGCAACGTGGTTGACGCTGCGCCAACGACGTTGACGTTCGCGGCAACCGCGCCCGCGCCTTTCGAGTAGCGCCAACCAGCGCCGCGCGCCGTGGCGCTCGACCCAGGCCGCCGCGCCCCTCGAGAGCAGCCCCGAGCCAGCGCGCCGCCGTGCACGACCCAGGCCCCGCCGCGCCCCTCGAGAGCAGCCCCGAGCCAGCGCGCCGCCCCGGCTCGAGGGTGCGCAAGAGCGCCAGCGCGCCGCCCCGGCTCGAGGGTGCGCAAGAGCGCCAGCGCGCCGCCC
>JAKLHH010001168.1 GCA_022710245.1 Myxococcota bacterium | reverse complement strand
CTTCGTCGCCGACGACGGCGGCTCGTGGTTCGAGGCGGAGTCGGTGGCGCCCTCGCGGCTGGCGGGCGGCCAGGGCACCGCGGCGCGGCCGCCGGCGCTGCGCCCCGGGGGCAAGTCGAGCTCCCTCGGTCTCCACTCGGGCTCGGTCATCCGCGCCGACAAGCACCTGCCGGAGATCGCCGCGCTGATCGACCCGGTGCAGTTCGGGCTGATCACGCGGCCGGAGAGCGGGCTCGTCGTCCTGCAGGGCGGCGCCGGCTCGGGCAAGACCACCGTCGCGCTCCACCGCGTCGCCTACCTGAACTACGCGATGCCGGGCCGCTTCCGCGGCGACCGCGTGCTGATCATGGTGCTGAGCGAGGCGATGGTGCGCTACGTCGAGCGCGTGCTCCCCTCGCTGGGGGTCAAGGGCGTGCCGGTCGTCACCATCGGCGACTGGCTGCGCCGCACCCGGCACCGCGTGCTCCCCGCCGCGCCCTCGGAGTACGCCGACGACACGCCGCAGATCGTGCAGCGCTTCAAGAAGCACCCCTGCATGCTCACCATCTGCCGCGAGTACGTGGAGCGGCAGGTCGCGCAGCTCGAGAGAGAGCTCGCCGCGGCGGTCGCCGGCACGCCGGACGGCGACGCGGTCCTCGCCCGCTGGCGCGAGGGCGGGAGCCAGCTCCCGGTCCCGCGCTGCGCTGGCCTGCGCGGCTGGCTGAACGAACAGCAGCAGCTCTCCGGGGTCACGCTGCAGCAGGCGCAGACCACCTCGCGCCGGATGTCGCGGCGCCTGCGCGACGTGCTCGCCGACTGGGGCGAGATCCTCACCGACCGCGAGCTCCTCCTCGCCTCGGTCTCACGCCACTGCCCGGGCGAGTTCAGCGCGCGCGACATCGAGCGCATCGCCGGCTGGTGCTCGCGGCAGAGCGAGGAGCCGATCGCGCGCGAGAGCCAGGAGGCGGAGCGCGAGGGGAGCCCGCTCGAGCCGCCCGACGACGATCCCTACATCTCGCTCGACGGCCAGGACGAGCGCACCACGCAGCTCACCGGCCGCCTCGACCCGGCCGACGACGCGCTCCTCCTCTACCTCGCGCTGCTCAAGCACGGCTGCCTGCGCCCGCCGGGGAGCAAGCCGATCCGCTACGAGCACCTGGTCGTCGACGAGGCGCAGGACCTCTCCGTCCTCGAGATCAAGGTGCTCCTCGAGTGCACCTCGCAGCTCCGCTCGGTGACCCTCGCGGGCGACACGGCGCAGCGGCTGGTCTTCGACAACGCGTTCTCCACCTGGGAGCAGCTCCTCGAGCGGATCGGCGTCTCCGCCAGCGCGAACACCACGCTCAAGCTCGGCTATCGCTCGACGGAGCAGATCATGGAGCTCGCCAGGCACCTGGTCGCCGAGAAGATCCCCTCGGCGGAGCTGACGCCGGTGAGGAGCGGGGCCGCCGTGGAGCTGCACCGCTTCATCGAGCAGGGCGAGGCGGTGGCGATGCTCGGCGAGTCGCTCCGCTCGCTCGGCATGCGCGAGCCCTTCGCCTCGGTGGCGCTGATCACGCGCTACCAGGAGCAGGCGCGCCTCTACGCCGAGGCGCTGACGCGGGCCGAGGTCGCCGGCGTGCGGCTGGTGGCGAACCAGGAGTTCTCCTTCCGCGCCGGGATCGAGGTCACCGACGTGACCCAGGTGAAGGGGCTGGAGTTCGACTACGTCGTCTGCCTCGACGTGAGCGGGAGCAACTACCCCGACACGCTGGAGAGCCGGCACCTCCTCTACATCGCGGCGACGCGCGCCGCGCACCAGCTCTGGCTCACCTGCGTGGGGTCGCCCTCGCCGATCCTGCCCGCGGAGATCCAGGTGCGCTGAGGGGCGGCTCCGCGGCCCCGCGCAGGAGCGCAGGACCTCTCAGCGAGGCGAGTCACGAGTGCACATGTGCACGTGTCGAGCCCGGGAAGGATCACGCCTCCTGGTCATATCCTGTTAACATCGCCATGGGCTCTCGTAGCTCACTATTTGGCAGGCATCTATGCGTCGCTGTCGCCACGATCAGCCTGCCACGGACGCGAAGCGGAGACTCAGCGGGGGGAATCTCGCGTGAAAGGCTTGGACCACGAGGTCCGCGCTCAATTCCAGGGACGCGCTGGCCGTGTTGATGATGAAGTCGTAGTGGCTCGGGTCGGAGGTGTCGCGGTCGAAATGGAGCCTGCAGAAAGCCATTCGCTCGGCGGTCTTGCGCACGATGATGGCTCGCGCTTCCCTCGCGCTCAGGTTCTCCGTCTGTGACACATAGGCGACGCGGGCGGCGAGCGGTGCGATGGCACGGATCCTGAGGGTCAGGCTCGGCTCGAGGATGAACTGAGCACCTCGACCCATGATCACCGCTCTTCCGTGATGTCCCAGAGCCAGCACGACTCGGGAGAGGTGGCTCAGGAAATCGCCGCTCGTGAACTTCTGCTCCTCGAACTGGTTGGCGATGAACTCCGTGATCCAATCGTGAACGCGGTTATCGAGGGACTCGAGGACCCTTCGGCTCGCATTCGCTGACATCGCGATCCTGTCCAGCAGATCGTGATCGTAGAAGTCGAAGCCCAGCTGCTCCGCAACCGCGAGGCCGAGGCGCGGCCCTGCGGAGCCGTACTCGCTGGCGATGGTGATCATGGGTGCCAGTAGAGGCGCGGCGGTTGACTCCCGATGCGAGACCCGCCGCCGCTCTTCCCACTTCAAGGCGTGCGTGTTGATCAGCTCCGTTATTCTTCTGGTCACGGTCTCTAGCCTCCCATTTGCAGATCCGTCGCAAACGGCTTCATAGCCAGAGCATGGATCGCCTTAAATGCTAGCAGCGGAATGCTTTAATGCATGATTTGTCGTAGACATCTAACACACGCGCAATCGATTTCGTGATATCACCGCCAGCGTTCAAAGAGCTCGCCCTCTTGCGTTTCTTCCCCGATCTCGAACCGGGGGCTTGCTGAAGCCGTGACGCCTGCTATGCTCTAATAGTTCCCTCAGCAAGGTCGGCAGCTTGGCCAGCGTCTGGCGACTTGTCGGGGGACGGTCTCATTCTTCCTTGGAAGGTGAGCCATGCAAGTCGCGCGGTG
>JAKLHH010001167.1 GCA_022710245.1 Myxococcota bacterium | reverse complement strand
TGTGCGCCGGCCGATGGCGCGCGGCCTGGCACTCGCCCTCCTCGTGGTCGTCGCTGCCTGCGACGCGAACGGCAACTCCCTGACCTACCCCGGCGCCTCGGTCTACCAGTCGCCCGCGAAGGATTTTCACTTCCACTTCCTCGAGCCGCCGTGGCGGCCGGACACCCCCGAGGCCGGGGTCCTCGCCCACCTCGCGGCGGACAGCTCCGGCCCGATCATCCCGGGCACCAAGCCGGTCACGCACGAGCTCCGCGTCACCTACGGGGCCGGCGCCAGCGCGCAGGCCGCGGCCGCGGCGGAGCAGGCCTCGGAGGTCACCGCCGGGCGGACGATCACGACCCAGGCCACGAAGCTGACCACCCTCACCGGCGAGGAGGGCTGGGACGTGCAGAGCCTCAAGGACCTCCCCGCTGGCCGTGCCTACTACCGCGAGACGTTCTTCCAGGCGACCGGCAAGGTGGTCCGCTTCTCCCTGGTCGCGGCCTACGCGACCGACTCGCTCGACGTGAACGACCTCTTCCTCAGCTTCTCCCTCGGCCCCGATCCGGGCGGCCCGACGCCGACCCGGGTCAGAGACGGAGGGATCTAGCGTGCGCGTGCGCCTGCTCCTCGCCGCTGGGCTCCTCGTGCTCCTCGCCGGGCCCGCGCGCGCCGACGAGCCTGGCGCGGGCGGCCCCTCCGACGACGATCCCGGTCTGATCACCACCGCGCCGACGCCGTCCGCCGCGCCCGCCGCGAAGCCCACCCCCGAGGGCACCGGCGCGTTCGGCCGCCGCGAGCGCGGCCCTCGCCTGCAGCTCTCCTGGAGCACCTTCTCGATCGCCGACCAGGGCAACCGCACGGCCCGCTACCACCTGTTCGACCTGCACGGCTACTACCTGGCCGGCATCCTCCGCGCCGGCGCCGGCCTCGAGGGCGGCGTCGACAGCACGCCGCGCGCGAACGGCTACGGCGGCGCCGTCCTCAGCGTCGGGGTGCAGCGCCCGGCGCGCCTCACGCCTTCGCTGGACTTCCGGCTCGGCTTCGGGGTGCTGGTGCAGGACGTCCTCGAGGAGCGGAAGGCCTGCTTCGCCTGGCACGTGGGCATCGAGGGCGGGCTCACGGTCTTCGCCCACCGCTGGTTCTTCCTCACGGCGGCGATCGGCTGGCGACACCAGGGCGTGCGGCAGCCAGGCGACACCATCGTGCAGCCGTTCAACCTCTACTACGACAGCTTCACGGCGCGGGTCGGGATCGGGTTCTGACACCCGCATCCGCCGGCGTAACAGCGGCTCGGGAGAAGCGCCGCTGCTGAAGGCGGGCTGACTCCGCTGGCTCGCGTCGTCCCCACAATCGGTGGGGTGCTCTGGATCCTCGGCGTTCGACACCCGAGCAGGTGGCCAGAGCAGAGCGCAACCCATTCAGTCACTCTGCGACTGATGTGTCGTTGCGCCCCGAAGTGGTCAGAAACGGAGATGGTCGGCGCAACCCGCAGGTGGACGATCGGGGGGGGAGCGCTCCCTGTCTCGCCGCGCGGCTCGCCACTCGGCCAGCGATCCGCTCCCAACTCACTGTACTTGGGCAGAATATTCTGGCCCACGTCCTGCAACCCGGTTCTGGCAAACACCCAGCGCTGCACTGCTGGCCATGGATGGAGGAGCTGAAGATGAAGAGATTGCCGTTCGTGCTGAGCATCGCAGCCCTTGGATCGCTGACTGGCTGTGGCATCGAGGGAAACATCGAGGGGAGCCTGGAGGGAGACGCCAACGTCTGCGCGCAGGCGATGCAGCATGTGGCGAGCTGCATGGGACGCACCTTGACCCCCCCTGTGAGCTGCAGCGCCGACGACGAGCACGAGGCCACTGCCATCCTCGAGAAGAGCTGCCTGGACTTCGAGGCGGGGAGCGAGGATGGTTGTGCCTTCGGGGACTGGGCGTGCAAGCAGCTGGAGGAGATGTCACGGTCGGCGCAGTGGAACTCGCTGGCGGACCCATCGGGTGACGGGGGCGGGACTTGCTTCTACCAGAACGGCCACAACTGCAGGTCGTGCTCCGGGATGCCAGGCAAGGGGCAGTGCTGCATGAAGAGGTCACCGTGGGAGGGGCTGACTTACTACACGTGGGCACCGTGCCAGTACGTCAGCTGGGCCTCGGGTTCCTCGTCCTCGGGGTCCAAGGCCAGCACGAGCGGAAGCTGCAGCTGGAAGAGCGGGAAGAACTGCCGCGTGTGCAGCTACTCCAAGCACACCGGACAGTGCTGCAGCAGCGCTGGCAAGTGGAACCCCTGCCAGTATGTCTCCTGGGCCAAGTAGCCCGCCTCGGTCATCGTCCTCCCTCACCATCGCCCTCCTCGGTCATCGTCCTCCCTCCGACCAGACCAGCCAACGCGTCGCATCGGGCCTCACCGCGCGAGGAGCTCGATCGCCCTCGTCGTCGCGCGGACCCCCGCGTCGAGCGCCGGCGGGAGCGCCGCGGCGAGGAGGCCCACCGCCGCCAGGAGCACGGCGATCCCGAGGAGCGCCTTGACTGGCATCGCCAGGAAGAACACGTTCGCCTGCGGCACGAAGCGGTTGACCATGCCGAGCGCGAGGTCGGCGAGGACGCACGCCGCGACGACCGGCGCCGCGAGCGAGAGCGCGAGCAGGACCACGTCACCGGTCAGGCGCAGGCAGAGCCCGGCGAAGCCCGCGAGCCCGGCCGCCGACGGGAGGCGGTCGATGGGGAGCGCGCTGTAGGAGGCGCCGAGCGCGGCCACCACCAGGCGGTGCCCGCCGAGCGCGAGGAAGAGGACCAGCGCGAGCTGGAAGTAGAGCTGCCCGAGCGGCGTCGAGCGCGAGCCGAGCTGCGGCACCAGCACCTCGCCCAGGCTGGCGCCGCGCGCCGTGTCGGCCAGGCGTCCGGCGGCCTCGGCCGCCTCGAAGACCAGCGCGGCGACGAAGCCGATCGCCGCGCCGACCAGCACCTCCTTCAGCGCCAGCGCGAGGAGGAGGAGCGGGCCCACGCGCCCGAGCCCCTCGAGCGAGGGGGCGAGCCCCGGCAGCACGAGCAGCGCCAGGCAGACCGTGAGCCCCACCTTCACCATCGCCGGCACCGCGCGCCCGC
>JAKLHH010001166.1 GCA_022710245.1 Myxococcota bacterium | reverse complement strand
TGCAGCTCCAGCGGATGCCGGCGATCCGCCAGCTGTCGTTGCCGCACTCGGAGGCCGAGGCGGTCACCGTCTGGCTGCCGCCCTCCCCGAGGTAGAGGCTCTCCGACCCGCGGTGGGTGCTGACCTTGCGCCCTGAGCCGCAGCGGACGACCCAGCCGACGCTGCAGCTCATCCCGGACTCGCAGGAGTTGGTGAGCGAGAGGTCGAGCGTCTGCTCGCCGGTCTCCTGCTCGAGCTTGACGCAGCGGGTGACAGCAGGCTGCGCCTTGTTCGCCGACTTGCTCTTCGCGGGCCGCCGCACCGAGGCCTTGTTTCCGGCGGGAGGCGCCGCGCTGACCGCGGCGCTGGTGAGGCCGAGCGCACAGACGAGGGCGATCGTCAGCTGGGCGTGACGCATGGTCCGTCTCCTTGATGTGGACGTGGGCTGGGCCGAGGGGGGCAGCGCCGCCGCTCTCGTGTACCTTGCTGCTGCGCTGCGCCTCGTGTCTCTCCCCTACCGACACCGGCCGGCGCGGAAGGTTCCCGTCCGTCTTCAGGCACCCCAGATCGACTGACGGTGGCGGCGGCTCCGTCGCGGGAGCGCGCTACTTCCCGGCGGGAGCTGGAGCCGGCGGCGGGGTGACCTGCTTGAGGGTGCGCTCGATCACCGCGCGCACGGTCGCCTGCAGCTGCCGCTGGTCCTCGGGGCCGACCTTGTAGATCGAGGGCAGGTGCACGAAGCCGCCGGCGATGGGCCCGTCGGCGAGCTTGTACATCATCGCGTAGAAGAGGTTGTTGCAGATGAAGCGGCCGGCGTCCTCGCTGGTGCCCGCGTCGACCCCCGCCTCCTTGAGCCCCGCGAGCACGCCGACGACCGGCAGGCGGCTGGGCAGGCTGCCAGGGGCTCCCGCCACGATCTCGCGCTCCTCCGGCATGGCGCCGCGGTTGTCGGGGATCCCCGCCGCCAGCTCGCTGCCGCTCTTCTCGTTATGCGCGAGCACCTCGATCTCCACGCGCTGGCGCCCCTGCCCGAAGCTCACCACCACCTCGGGCTGGCAGCGATCGACGACCCGGCCGAGGAGCTCCGCGGCGGTGTCCCACTCCACCGGCAGGATGACGCGCATCACGCTCACGCCGGGGAGCGCGCTCGCGTCGAAGCCAAGCACCGCGCGCTCCGAGGCGTTGTCGCCGCTGTAGTCGGCGGGGAACGGCTCGAAGCCGCTGATCAGCACGCGCCGCTTGCCGGGCTCGAAGCTGCAGGGCGGCTCCTCCTTCAGGTACGTCACGCGGCTCGTCTCCCGCGCCCAGTCGCCTTTCAACGCGCGCGCCCTCACGCGGCCTACGCCGCCGCACGCCTCGAGGAGCTGGTCGGCGGGGGCGCTCACGGTCATGTCGAGCTCGTTCGTGCTCTCCGCACCGCTCTCGGCAGCGAGCTGGTGCAGGCGCTCGGTGAGGTCGGTGCCGTCGCAGTCGAGGGCGAGCTTCATGCCAGCGGCTGGTTGCGCGAGGTCGATCTGGAAGCGGGCGCCGGACGGAGGCACCCCGGAGCGCGGACCCACGAGGAGCCTTGGCTCGGCCGGGAAGACCTCGAGGTAGTCGAGCCGCACCGCCGCGGCGCCTGGCCACTCCACCTCGAGGGTGAGGCTCGAGGCGCCGGAGGTGCGGAGCGAGACGGTGAAGTTCCGGTAGACGAGCCCGTCTGCCAGCTCGCTGCCCTTGACGACGCGCTCGCCCACCAGCTCGCCGCTCGCGTCGCGCGCGCGCAGGGTGAAGGCCGCCGCCTCTGGATCGCAGGCGGGCTGCTGCGCCAGAGCGCGCGCGTTGAGGATCAGGGAGCCGCCCAGACGGGGAGTCTCGACGCGGCAGAGGAGCCCGGCGCCATGCTCTCCCGGGAGCGCTCCCCAGCCCTCGACCTCCAAGGCGCCAGTCTCGTGCCTGCAGTCCCGCTCCGCCTCGAACACGTGGGCGCCGAGCGGGTGACCCGCCGCGTCATACTTGCCGTCGAGGAGGTGCCCGAAGAGACCGCCCCTCTCGAAGTCCCGGCTGTTGCGGCCTGGCTCGGGCTCGGCCGTGGGGGCGCAGGCGATCAGGGTCACCACGAAGAGGAGAGAGGCGAGGTGGCGCACGGTCGCTCCTGTGTACAGCGCCTGGCAGCAAGCCACGTGCCGCGCCTGGCTCCGGGCAAGGGTCGGTGATGACTGACACGTGGTAGTCGGGATGGCGCAGGTGGCCGGGTGCCCCGCCCCCCTACACGGCCAGCCCGGTGGCCAGCCGGCACCGGCACGGTAGTCTGGGTGGCGCAGGTGGCCGAGTGCCCCGCCCTACACGGCCAGCCCGGTGGCCAGCCGGCACCGGCACGATCCAGCATGGCGCAGGTGGCCGAGTGCCCCGCCCTACACGGCCAGCCCGGTGGCCAGCCGGCACCGGCACGATCCAGCATGATCCTGCCTCAATAACCACCGTGTCTCCACGCCGCAGGCGGGCTATAACATCGAGGATCGGGGCGTGCAGGTTCTCTCCCCTGGAGGCTGGCGCATGGAGCGACGCAAGGCCGAGCTGATCGCAGAGATCGTCGCGCGCCCCGACGACCTGCAGCTACGCGACCAGCTCGCGGACTGGCTCTGCGAGCGCGGCGACCCGCGAGGAGAGCTGATCCGTGCTCAGTGCGCCCTGGCGAGGCCGCGTCGCGACGGCGATCAGGCCGAGCGGCTCGCGCTGCGCCGGCGCGAGCGTGCGCTGCTCCGGGCGCACGAGGGCTCGTGGCTCGACGAGCTGGACCTGGTGCCGGGCGAGGCCACGTTCCGCGGCGGCTTCGTCGAGACCCTCACGATGCCCACCGCTCGCCTGCTGGGCCTGCCCGCCCGCCTCTGGTCGCGCACGCCGATCCGCGAGCTCCACCTCGAGGGTGGCGGGGCCGAGGAGGTGCGCCGCCTCTGCGACAAGCCGGAGCTGGAGGCGCTGGAGACGCTCGAGCTGGGCTGGAGCACCATGGGCCTCGCTGGCGCCGAGGCGCTGGCGGCCTCCGCGCCCTGTCTGCCTGGGCTCCGCGCGCTCCGGCTGACCAAGAACGGCCTCGGCCTCGAGGGCGCTGCGGTGCTGCTCG
>JAKLHH010001165.1 GCA_022710245.1 Myxococcota bacterium | reverse complement strand
CGGCGCCATCTACGTCGGCTCCGAGTCGCACCCCTACGCGGTGAAGCCGACCGGCACGGTCGTCGCCGAGGCGATCGGGGCGGTGCCGAACTGCCACGTGGCCGACTTCGAGTTCGCCTGCAAGGCGGGCTCGGAGGCGATGTTCGTCGTCGCCGGCCTGGTGAAGTCGGGCTACATCAAGTACGGCCTCGCCATCGGCGCCGACACCTCGCAGGGCGCCCCCGGCGACGCGCTCGAGTACTCGGCGGCGGCGGGCGCGGCGGCCTACCTGATCGGCAGCGAGGGCCTCGTCGCCACCATCGACCACACGCACTCGTTCATGACCGACACGCCCGACTTCTGGCGGCGCGAGTACCAGCACTACCCGGAGCACGCGGGCCGCTTCACCGGCGAGCCGGCCTACTTCAAGCACACGATGGGCGCGAGCCAGGCGCTCCTCGAGAAGACCGGCATGAAGCCCTCGGACTTCGACTACGCCGTCTTCCACCAGCCGAACGGGAAGTTCCCCATGCGCGTCGGCAAGCTCCTCGGCTTCAAGCGCGAGCAGCTGGAGACGGGCTGGCTGGTGCCGCTCCTCGGCAACACCTACTCGGGCGCCTCCCCGCTCGGCCTCACCGCCATCCTCGACGTGGCCAGGCCCGGCAACCGGATCTTCATGTGCTCGTACGGCTCGGGCTCCGGGAGCGACGCCTTCGTCCTCACCGTCACCGATCGCATCGGGGAGGTGCAGGACCGGGCGGTGCGCACGCGCGCGCTCCTCGACGAGAACAAGATCTATCTCGAGTACGGCGAGTACGCGAAGTTCCGCCACAAGATCCTCAAGGCGGAGTAGGAGGCGGAGAATGAGAGACGTAGCGATCATCGGCGTGGGCATGAAGAAGTGGGGCGAGCTCTGGGAGCAGTCCTTCCGCGACCTCTTCGTCGACTCCGCGCTCGAGGCGATCAAGGACGCGGGGGTCGACCACGTCGACTCCATGTACGTGGGCTGCATGTCGAGCGGCCTCTTCGTCGGACAGGAGCACGTGGGCCCGCTCCTCGCCGACTACCTCGGCCAGGGCTCGATCCCGGCGACCCGGGTCGAGTCGGCGTGCGCCTCGGGCGGCGCTGCCGTGCGCCAGGGCTACCTCGAGGTGGCGAGCGGGCAGAGCGAGCTCGTCCTCGTCGGCGGCGTCGAGAAGATGACCGACGTCGGCGGCGACGAGGCGACCTACGCGCTGGCCACCGCGTCGGACCAGGAGTGGGAGGCCTTCAACGGCGTCACCTTCCCCGGCCTCTACGCCATGCTGGCCGTCGCGCACATGGCGAGGTACGGCACCACCAGCGAGCAGCTCGCGGCGGTGGCGGTGAAGAACCACGAGCACGGGTCGAAGAACCCGCTCGCGCAGTTCCCGCAGCGGATCACGGTGCAGGACGTGCTCACGTCGGTGATGGTCGCCGACCCGCTGCACATCCTCGACTGCTCGCCGATCACCGACGGCGCGGCGGCGCTGATCCTCTGCCCCGCCGACCTGGCGCGCAAGCTGAGCAAGCGGCCGGCGGTGAAGATCCTCGCCTCGACGCAGGCCTCCGACACCATCGCCTACCACTCGCGGCAGGACCTGACCGGGCTGCCCGCGGTGGCGAGATCCGCGGCGAAGGCCTACCAGCAGTCGGGCAAGGGGCCGAAGGACATCCACCTCTGCGAGGTGCACGACTGCTTCACCATCGCGGAGATCGTGGTCTCCGAGGAGCTCGGCTTCTTCGAGAAGGGGCAGGGCGGCCAGGCGGTGGCGGCCGGCGAGACGCGCCTCGGCGGCAAGCTCCCGATCAACCCGAGCGGCGGCCTGAAGTCCAAGGGGCACCCGGTGGGCGCCACCGGCGTCGCGCAGGTGATCGAGGTGGTCAAGCAGCTCCGCGGCGAGTGCGGCGAGCGCCAGGTCAAGGGCGCGCGCGTCGGCATGACGCAGAACATGGGCGGCACCGGCGCGAGCTCGGTCGTCCACATCATGGAGGTGATGTGATGTCGTCGGCCAGGTCCTGGAGAGAGTACCCGCGCCGCTATCGCTACGAGGCGGCGGTCTGCAGCAAGTGCGGCAAGTGGCACTTCCCCGCGCGGCTCATCTGCGAGTGCGGCGGCCGCGAGTTCGAGACGCGCGCCATGCGGCGCACGGGCAAGATCCTCACCCACACGGTGATCCGCGTGGCGCCGAAGGCCTTCGGCGATCAGGCGCCCTTCGCCGTCGCGGTGGTGGAGATGGACGACGGGCCGCGCATCACCACGCAGGTCGTCGACTGCGCCGCCGGCCAGCTCGCCATCGGGCAGCGGGTGAAGCTCGAGTTCCGCAAGATCTCCGACGAGGGCAAGGCGGGCGTGATCAACTACGGCTACAAGGCCGTCCCCGTCTAGGCTCCTGGGTCGTCTGAATCAGCGAGCGCGATTGTCGAACAGTCAACGACTGGCGCGCGAGAACCCCTAGCGGCAGAGGCCGCGTCCCAGCCCGTGAAACCAGCGGAAGAGGGCCGAGCCCGCAGGCGCGAGCGAGGCGACCTGCTCGCGCAGGGACCGCCCACTCGCTGCCGCGCGCCGCGCGCTGACGGCCGAGGCGGGCGCACGGCAGACGACGGTCGCGAGCTGCACCGTCGGCGCGTCCTCGTCGAAGAGCGGCGGCGGAGCAGGCGGCGGACGGCGCTCGGCGCTGCGCCTCGGCGAGAGCCGCAGCTCCTCGGAGGCGAGGAAGAGCGGCGGCGTCACCAGCGTCAGATCGTCTTCGCTGTCGCTGTAGGGCGTCCACTCCAGCGCGTGGACGCGATCGGTGGTCAGCTCCCAGGGCGACCGATCTTCGTGCCAGATGCGCATCGCAGCAGCTCCACTCGGTGGCTCCTCAGGGCTGCAACGGCCATGCCGTGCGCAGAGGCCCACGAGCTCGCGGTGCTGGCGCCTGCGGCCTGGCGCCTCTGGCCCCCAGGTGGGCGGTCTGTCCCAGTGAGGCAACCTCCGACGAGGACCTCGCGCTCCGCCGCGCCTGCAACGAATTTGCCTCTCTGAGGCTCGGCGGGTTGCTGACCTTCGCCACCGCCGCCAGAGCCGTCGAGACCGCGCTGCTCGGCGCCCTCGGT
>JAKLHH010001164.1 GCA_022710245.1 Myxococcota bacterium | reverse complement strand
CGGCGTGCCCTGCTATCAGACGCTCGAGCGCGCCATGGCCTTTCTTGGTGGCAGCCCCGGACAGGGCGCGACGTACCCGCCACCAGCCCCTTCGCGCTGACCACGAGCTAGCAGGGGAAGGTTCGGTCTCGCCTTCCGTAAGAGCGGCTATCGGAGGCAGCCATGTCGGTCTTTCGCGAGGGCACCAACAAGGTCTGGGGCGTGGTGATGCTGGTCGCGATCTTCGGTCTGCTGGGCCTCGACTTCTACTGGCTCGTCACCCGCAGCGGGCCGATCGGCGCGCTCGCCGAGCTGCAGGGCGGCTGGTGGGGGCACTGGTACCCGAAGATCACCTTCCTGCTGGTGTTCCTCGTCGAGATCTTCTCGGTGCTGCTGGTCAAGGTCGGGCTCGAGGTGCTGATCGGCAAGCCGCTCACCCAGCCCCTCTCGGGACCGCCCGAGGAGTGATAGGCTCCCCGGGGCTTCAGCGGAGGACACCATGAGCACCAGCCCTGCCGCGAGGGAGCTCCTCGAGGCGTTCATCGCCACCACAAATCAGGACCGCGCCGAGCTCGACGAGGCCCAGCCCGCGCACCGGGCGGTGCTCACCGCCGAGCCCGCGCTGCAGGCCGAGCTCGTCGGGCTCGTCGCCGAGGAGCTCTCCCGCCCCCCCGGCGGCGGCCTCCTCGGGAGGCTGCTCGGCCGCCACGACCACTGGACCCTGCACGCGCTGCAGGCGCTGCTCGCCCGCCTGCTCCGCGGGGCGCCGCCGCTCGACGAGGCCCAGCTCCTCGCCCTGCTCGAAGCGCAGCGCCGCGAGAGCGCCTTCCCGATCCCGCTCGCCGGTCCGCTCCGGGCCATCGAGCGCCAGGTCGCGGCCCATGGCCTGACCGCGCCGCTCGAGCGGAGCCTGCGCGCCCTGGAGCAGCGCCTCGCGAAGGAGGCGTACCCCTCGGCGGAGACCCGCAAGCTCCGCTCGAGGGTCGATGCCCTCCTCGGCGCCACTGGCGAGACGCCCGCGCTGCCCCTCGATCGCGACGCCTGGGGCGGCGCCCTCGCTGGCTGGGTGGAGAGTCAGGCCGCGGCGACGCGCGACCGCTGGGCCGGGCTCCTGCAGCACGCGGCGCAGGCCTCGGGCAAGTCGAAGCCGACGCAGAGGTGGTCGCGCCGCGCGGACGAGCTCGTCGCGGCGCTCGGCGGCGGGCCGTTCGTCGAGCGCCTGCAGGCCTGGATGGACTCGGCGAAGCTCGGCTACACCCACCTGCCCGAGTGGGGCGAGGCCGTCGAGGTCGGGCTCTCCGACGCCAACCAGGAGCTGCTGAAGGGCCTGGTCTGGGCCGCCGCCAGCCTCGGCGACGCGGAGCTGGCGCACGCGGTTGCCCGCTTCGGCGAGCGCTGCTTCCGCAAGATCCCGGGCTTCGGCGCCGCCTCGAGCAAGCTCGGCAACGCCTGCATCCACGCGCTCGCCGCCATGCCGGGCGGCGTCGGCGTCGCTCACCTCTCGCGCCTCGGCGAGAAGGTCCGCTACGCGTCCGGCAAGCGCATCCTCGAGCGCTCGCTCGACGGCGCCGCGGCGCGCGCCGGCCAGACGCGCGAGGACCTCGAGGAGCTCGCGGTGCCTGACGGCGGCCTCGACGCGCAGGGGGTGCGCCGCGTCGCCGTCGGCGAGCACCAGGCCGAGCTCCGCGTCGCGCCGGGGAGCGGGGTCGAGCTGCGCTGGCTGCGGCCGGACGGCAGGCCGCAGGCCTCGGTGCCCAAGGCCGTCCGCGAGGCCCACGCGGACTCCGCGCGCGCCCTGAAGAAGGAGCAGAAGCAGCTCGCCGACCTCCTCGACGGACAGACCGCGCGGCTGCAGCGCCTCTGGATGATCGACCGCCGCCTCCCGCTCGCCGACCTGCGGCGGCGCTACCTCGAGCACCCGCTCGTCGGGCAGCTCGGCCGGCGCCTGATCTGGCTCGCCGAGCACGAGGGCCGGCGCGAGGAGCTCTTCTGGCAGGACGGCCGCCTCGCCCCGCTCGGCGGCGGCGAGCCGGCGCTCCCCGACGAGGCCGAGGCCCGCCTCTGGCACGTCCTCGACTGCGCGGAGCTCGAGCGCCTCCTCGTCTGGCGCGACCACCTGGAGGCGCAGCAGGTCCAGCAGCCCTTCAAGCAGGTCTGGCGCGAGGTCTACCGCCCGCGCGACCCCGCGGCCTCCGCCGACGACCGCTACAGCGGCCACATCGTCAAGCAGCACCCGCTCCGCAACCTCTGCCAGCAGCGCGGCTGGCAGTACGCGATCCAGGGCTACTGGGACTCGCAGAACTACCCCACCCTGCGCCTGCCGCGCTGGGGCCTCTCCGTCACCCTCGAGGCCGACGCGCTCGCGCACCAGGACGACGGCAACTACATCTTCGCCTACCTGGTGATCGGCGCGGTGCGCTTCCATCGCGCGGACGCCGACGCGGTTGACGACCAGCCGCTCCCGCTCGGCGAGGTGCCGCCGCTGGTCTTCTCCGAGGTGCTGCGCGACGTGGACCTCTTCGTCGGCGTCTCCACGGTGGCGAACGAGCCGCGCTTCGACGCGGCCGGCATCAAGGAGGACTGGCGGCGCTACTGGGGCGGCGCGGTCTTCGGCGAGCTGCTCCCCATCGCCGAGACGCGGCGCGAGGTGCTGGCGCGCGTCCTCCCCCGCACCATCCTCCGCGAGCGCGCGCGCCTCGAGGACCGCTGGCTGGTGGTGGGCGCCGGCGCCGGCGAGCATCGCATCCACCTCGGCACCGCGCAGGTCCGGCGCGAGGGCAGCGAGGACCCGGTGCCGGTCGAGGCAGACCGCGAGGCCCGCGCCCGCGCCGGGTCCGTCTTCCTGCCCTTCGAGGGGGACGCCATGCTCACCAACATCCTCGCCAAGGCCTTCGTGCTGAGCGGCGAGTGAGCGACGGGTGGGAGCGCGCTCCCACCACTCTCCCACCACGAAAAGCCTGTCCCAGCTCGACCGGCCTGGGAGAGGTCTCCCACCCTGGCGAGTGTCTCGTCGTCTCTTGGAGGGGTCGCGGCGTGGTGCGCAGCTTGCAACCCGAGCCGGCAGACCAACGCGAGGGAGGCCTTGATGCTCAGGAGATGCTGGCTCGCGACCGCTGCCGC
>JAKLHH010001163.1 GCA_022710245.1 Myxococcota bacterium | reverse complement strand
ACGGACACCGCGAGACTCGCAGACATCTGCGAGAAGGGACTGCAGACGGTCGGTTACGAGCTGGTCGACCTGGAGTACGTGCGCGACCCGCAGGGCTGGGTACTGCGCGTCTTCATCGACCACCCGCCGCTGCCGACGGTGCCCGCAGCCACGGACGGCGATGGGAAGCCCCCGCCGCCCGAGCCGAGCACGATCACGTTGCATGACTGCGAGGTGGCTAGCCACCACCTCGGCACCGTGCTCGACGTCGAGGACGTGATCCCGAACGCGTACCGGCTGGAGGTCTCCTCACCGGGCGTGAAGCGGCCGCTCCGCAAGGAGCGAGATTTTCGCCGCTTCGTCGGCCACGAGGTGCGTGTGCAGCTGCAGGATCCGGTGGATGGCCGCAAGAACTTCGTTGGCCGCCTTCGCGCGGCCGGCGACGGAAGTATCAGCGTCGAGGTCGATGGTCAGGTCTTCCAGCTCCCGCTGGTGAGCATCCGCAAGGCGCGACTGGAAGTAGAGCTCTAGGAAGGGTAGCGATGCAGCCGAACCTCAACCTTAACATGGTCATCGAGCAGGTGGGCAAGGACAAGGGCATCGACAAGGATGTCCTCGTCCAGACGCTGGAGCAGGCCATCCTCACCGCTGCCAAGAAGACCTTCGGGCCGCAGTTCGAGCTCGAGGCGCGCTGGAACGAGAAGGAGGGCGCGGTGGATCTCCACCAGGTCCTCTACGTCGTCGAGGCTGTCCAGACGCCTGGCCGCGAGCTCGCGCTCGCCGACGCTCAGCGGCTCGGGCTCGAGGCGGACCTCGGGGATGAGCTCATCTTCCAGGTCTTCTACCGGCCCGAGGACGCGAAGAAGGCCGAGAAGCAGGACGGCGAGTACGGCGATCTCCTCGGCATCCGCACCCACCGCAAGGGCTTCGGCCGCATCGCCGCGCAGACCGCCAAGCAGGTGATCATCCAGCGCGTGCGCGAGGCGGAGCGCGAGAACATCTACAACGAGTACAAGGACCGCAAGGGCGAGCTGATCACCGGGATCGTGCGGCGCTTCGAGCGCGGCAACATCATCGTCGATCTCGGCCGCGCCGAGGCGATCCTGCCGGTGCGCGAGCAGGTCCCCCGCGAGCCCTACCGCTCCGGCGACCGCGTCGTGGCGTACGTCCTCGACATCGACAAGACCGCGCGCGGGCCGCAGATCATCCTCTCCCGCACGCACCGTGGCCTCCTCGAGAAGCTCTTCGAGATGGAGGTCCCGGAGATCTACGAGAAGATCGTGCGCATCGAGTCGAGCGCCCGCGAGCCGGGCGCGCGCGCCAAGATCGCGGTCTCCTCGCGCGACCACGACGTGGATCCGGTCGGCGCCTGCGTGGGCATGAAGGGCTCCCGCGTCCAGGCGGTGGTGCAGGAGCTGCGCGGCGAGAAGATCGACATCGTCCCCTACGACGAGGACCCGGCGCGCTTCGTCTGCAACGCGATCGCCCCGGCGGAGGTCTCCCGCGTGCTGATCGACGCGGAGAACCACACGATGGAGCTGATCGTCCCCGACGACAAGCTCTCGCTGGCGATCGGCAAGAAGGGCCAGAACGTGCGGCTCGCCTCGCAGCTCACCGGCTGGCGCATCGACATCCACAGCGAGTCGAAGGTGCGCGAGCTGGAGGAGCAGGCCAAGCGCTCGCTGGCCGAGATCGAGGGCGTCTCCGAGGACCTCGCGGACACCATGTTCAAGCTCGGCTGGCGCTCCTCCGAGGAGCTGGCGGCGGCCGAGCCGCAGGAGCTGGTGGCGATCCCGGGCATGGGCGGCGTCGACAACGCGACCCGCATCATCGCCAACGCCGCGGTGACCATGGAGGTCCAGAAGCAGCGGGCCGAGGAGGAGCGGCGGCGCCTGGAGGCCGAGGCGCAGAAGACCGACGAGGAGCGGATGTTCTCGGTCGACGGCATGACCGGCGAGCTGGCGGAGAAGCTGCGCACCAGCGGGTACCCGACGGTGGAGCAGATCGCCAAGGAGCACGACATGAACCGCCTGGCCGACGCGGTGGGGATCTCGCCGGGCAAGGCGAAGCTGCTGCACTGGTCGGTGCGCGTCTACCTGGGACAGGTCGACCGGCTGTCGCCGCCCCCGGTGGTCGAGGAGGAGCCGGTCGCGGCTCCCACGGAGCTCTAGGAACGATGATGAGCGCCCCCGAGCGCACCTGCGCAGGCTGCCGGACGCGTGCCCCGCGAGCGGGGCTGCTCCGCTTCGTCGCCGACGAGCGGGGCCACCTGCGCGCCGACCCGCTGCAGCGGCAAGCGGGGCGCGGGGTGTACGTCTGCGCGCAGCTCGCCTGCCTGCGGGCCGCGACGCGCGGAGGCTTCGCGCGGGGGCTGAAGCGACGGCTGGCGGCGCAGGCGCCCGAGCGGCTCGCCGAGGTCGTCCTCGCCGCGCTGCGGGAGACCGCGAGCGGTGAGCTGGCGGCGGGGCTGGCTGATGGCCGCGCCCGCCGGGCGGCCAGCGAAGCGACCCCGGTGGTGGGGGACGAGCGGCTGCGAGGACGTCTGGCCGCGCTCCGCGAGCAGGAGCGCCGCCTCGAGGCGGATGTTCAGAGGCTGCCGGAGGCCCTGGCGGCACACGGAGAAGTGAGGGTTTCATGATGCACGGACGACAGGACTTCACCGACGGTGGGCGCGGGCCGGTGCGGCCTGAGGACGCGAGGGAAGTCGGCAAGGTCAGGGTCTACCAGGTGGCCAAGGACCTCGGGCTGACCAGCAAGGAGCTGGTGTCCAAGATCCAGTCCCTGGGCATCGAGGTGAAGAACTACATGAGCTCCGTCGACCTCGAGGACGTCCAGCGGGTGAAGCGCGCGCTCGAGAAGGAGCGCCTTGAGAGCCTGGTCGAGGAGCGCCTCTCCCCGACGGTGATCCGACGTCGCTCGAAGGGGGGCGTCGAGCCGCCGCGCCGCCCAGCGCCGGCCGCGCCGGTCGCCGCGCAGCCGGAGCGGCCCCTCGCGCCGCCGCCGGTCGCCGCGGTCGAGCACGAGCCCGCGGAGGCGGAGCTGGTGGGCGAGGACGTGGAGCCCGAGGAGATGCACGTCGCCGAGGTCGAGCACGAGCCAGCCGCGCCCGCGCTCGAGCAGCA
>JAKLHH010001162.1 GCA_022710245.1 Myxococcota bacterium | reverse complement strand
GCTGGATCGCGTGCGGGGGCTGGACCTCGTGCGTGGGGTGGACCGCGTGCGTGGGGTGGACCTCGTGCGTGGGGTGGACATCGTGCTCCTCGGCGGCTGCGGGTTGGCTCAGGCTTGCAGGACCTGCTCGACCTCCTCGAGCAGCTCGGCGGTCGGGCTCCAGTCGCCGGCAGCGGCGGTCTCCTCGATCTGCTGCGGTCGCCGCGCGCCGACGATGGCGCAGGTGATCTCGGGGCGGCGCAGCACCCAGGCGATGGCGAGCTGCGCGACGGTGCGTCCTTCGCGCTGCGCCAGCGCCTGCAGCTGCGCCACCTGCGCGAGCGCGCGGGAGAGCGCCGGCTCCTGGAAGAAGCGATCGCGACGCCGCCAGTCCTCCTCGTCGAGGCGCTCCACCCGCTCCTTGCTGAAGGCGCCGGTGAGGAGGCCCGCCTGCAGCGGCGAGTAAGCGACCACACCGAGGTCGTGCTCGGCGCAGTAGGGGAGCACCTCCGCCTCCACGGCGCGGTTCAGCATCGAGTAGGGAGGCTGCAGCGAGGTGACCGGGTGGATGGTCTGCGCGCGGCGGAGCTGGGAGACGTTGAAGTTGGAGACCCCGGCGTAGCGGACCTTGCCCTCGCGGACCAGCTCGGAGACCGCGCGCCAGCCCTCCTCGAGGTCACGGTCCGGGTTCGGCCAGTGGATCTGGTAGAGGTCGATGGTCTCAAGGCGAAGGCGGCGCAGGCTGTCCTCCACCTCGCGGCGCACGCTCTCGGCCTTGAGGCGGGGCTGGATGCGTCCGTCCGGACGCCAGCAGAGGCCGCACTTGGTGGCGACCAGCACCCGGCCCTTGCGATCGGCCAGGGCGCGCGCCACCACCTCCTCCGAGTGGCCGAGCCCGTAGACCGCCGCGGTGTCGATCCAGTTGACGCCCAGGTCGAGCGCGCGGTGGATGGCGCGGATGCTCTCGTCGTCGTCCTGCGGCCCCCAGCTGAACGCCCAGCCCGCGCCGCCGATCGCCCAGGCCCCGAAGCCCACCACCGAGAGGTGAAGGTCGCTCTCTCCGAGCTGTCGCTTCTGCATCGTCCCTCCGATCGCCCCGCAGTCTACTGCGCAGCGCAGCGAGCGGCCACTCCCGATCGCGTGCGGCGAGCCGCTGGAGCTGGTGCGGCGAGGCGCGAGAGGCAACGTGCAGACGCTGATCAGCCCTGGGCTACCGGCGAGCGAGCGCGAGGGCCGCTGAGCTCGACGGCCTCGGGGCGTCGCGACTGCCGCGCGCGTCCTCGCCCCGCTGATCAGCCCTGGGCTACCCGCGAGCGAGCGCGAGGGCCGCTGAGCTCGACGGCCTCGGGGCGTCGCGACTGCCAGCGCGCGTCCTCGCCCCGGCTCGCGCTGGCACGAGTCGCCGAGCGAGCCTTGCCGGCCGCCCTCCTCTCGCAGGCCTCGGCGGCCGTCTGCAAGGTGAGCGTACCCGAGGACGCGAGACTCAGCGGCCCGGGAGCGAGCGGTCTCGGTGCGCACCACGGCGGGACGCGAGACTCAGCGGCCCGGGAGCGAGCGGTCTCAGCGCGCACCACGGCGGGGCGCGAGGGGCAACGGGCAGGGACGCTGATCAGCCCTGGGGCTGCGGGCGCTCGACGCGGTCGCTCACCACCTTGCGCACCACGGCGAGGAGGTCAGCGAGGCGCACCGGCTTCTCCACGAACCAGTCGGCGCCGGCGGCGAGCGCCCGCTCCTTCGCCTCCTCGCCGCCCGCGCTGACGGCCACGATCGGCAGGGTGGCCCAACGCGCGTCGCCGCGCACGGCGCGGATCAGCTGCTCGCCGTCGAGGATCGGCAAGTACATGTCGGTGACGAGGAGATCGCTCGCGCCCTCGGCGAGGAGCCCGAGCGCGTCGCGGCCGTTGGCGGCGTAGCGCGTGGTGAACGCGATGGGCCGCGAGCTGCGCCGGCGGTAGGCGGCGAGGCCATCGTTGATCAGCTTGGCCACGTGCGCGTTGTCCTCGACGACCAGCACCCGCAGGATCGGCGCCACCAGGGCGCGGTCTCCCTCGCGGATGCGCTGCACCAGCGCCGCGAGCGAGTCCCACTCATGGCTCTGCGCGCGCAGCTCGACGCCGACGCTGAAGTCGGTCGCGCTGTCCCGCTGGACCCAGCGGACCACGCCGCGGAGCTTGAGCGCGGTCAGCAACCCCGGGAAGGAGACCGCCAGCTCGACGCACTCCTCGACGGCGATCTCGCGGCCGATCTGGATCATCGTGCCGCCACGGCTGATGTTGGTGACGTAGTCCTCGAGGAAGGCGTCGATGCTGGGATACTCGACGTTGAGGGCGGAGTGACGGGCGCGCTCCCCAAGGTCGCCGAGCTGATCGCTCATCCAGTTCCCTCGCGTCCAGGGCACTTGCCCTCCCCCAGCGCTTCGCGCTCCCCGCCGCGCCCAGGCAATTTGCCCTGCTCGCCTCCTGCGGAGGCTCCGCGATGAAGGGCAAATTTCCTCGTCCCGACGCCGCTGGTCCCTCGCCAGCTCCGTTCTACGCCGGCGTGGCCTGCTCGGCAAGTCTTTCCGGCCGCGCGCTCTCGGATCGCGCGGCCGCCGGCAGCCGCACGGTGAAGCTGGTACCTCGCTGCGGCACGCTCTCCACGCTGATCGTGCCCCCGTGCTCCTGGATGATCTGCTGCGTCAGCGCCAGCCCGAGCCCGGTCCCCTTCTCCTTGGTGCTGAAGAAGGGCTCGAAGAGCTTGGGCAGGTCCTTGCCCTCGATGCCGAGGCCGGTGTCGGCGATCTGGATCGCGACCTGCGCCTCCTCCAGCCGGGTGGCGATGGTGAGCGAGCCGCCGCGCTCGGCCATCGCCTCGCCGGCGTTCCGGAGCAGGTTGAGGAACGCCTGACGCAGCTGGTTCTCGTCGGCCTCCACGCTCGGCAGGCCCTGCGCGAGCTGGTAGACGACCTCGACGCGCCGCTCACGCAGCTCCGCCGCCATGAAGGAGACGAGGTTCTGCAGGATCTCATTGATGTCCTCGGGGGCGAGGTGCGGTCGCGGCAGCCGCGCGAAGCGGAGGTACTCCTCGGTGATGTCGGTGAGCCGGTCCACCTCGCGGCGCATGGCGCGGCAGAGGTTGCGCGCCTCGTCGAGC
>JAKLHH010001161.1 GCA_022710245.1 Myxococcota bacterium | reverse complement strand
CCTCGCGCGCCGGGTCCGCGTGACCCGCCGTGATGTAGGCCGAGAGCTCCCGCTGCTCCGGATCGGTCAGCTTGACCACGGTGGTGACGCGCGGCGCGGTGGGCGGGCTGTAGGTGGCGAGGTCGAGCCCCTCGAGGAAGTCGACGCACTTGCTGCCGTCGTAGCGGGTGAAGAGGTGGCCGCGGCCGTTGAACTCGAGCACCTTGCCCTGGCCGATGCGGCAGTAGGCGTCCCAGCGCTGCTGCAGCTTCGGCGTGTCGACCTTGATGAAGAGCTTCCCGTTGTGGACCGCGGTGGCCATCCCGCTCGCGGCGGCGAACTGCTCGAGCTGCGCGCGCACGGACGGCGGCGCGACCGGCACCGCAGGTGCGGCGCGCTGGGAGCTCCCGCGGTGGCCGTGGCTGTGGCCCCGGTGGCGGGCGTCGGCGACGCTCCCGACCAGCCCGAGGGTGGCGACGAGGACCAGGAGGCGCAGTCGGCAGGGGCGCATACGGCCAGGGGCTGCACGCCGAGTGCCAGACAACTTCCCCTTGCGTGTCGTTGGCTTGCCATCAGAGCGTGGCCGGGGAGCCGGAGCGCGAGTGGCTGGACTCGCCACCCTCCGCAACCCGCTTCACGTCTGAAGCCCGACTCTATATACTGCGCCGGCCATGACGAACCGCATGTTCCTCGCGCTGGAGGGCCCGATCGGCGTCGGCAAGTCGACCCTCTCGGCGATCCTCGCCGAGCGCATGGGCGCCCGCCTGCTCCT
Source organism: Myxococcota bacterium (assembly GCA_022710245.1). Next base: position 2,364 of record JAKLHH010001161.1, on the reverse strand, counting down.
CGAGCAGGTGGAGGAGAACCCCTTCCTCCCCGACTTCTACCGGGACCGCGAGCGCTACGCGTTCCAGACGCAGCTCTTCTTCCTGCTCTCGCGCTTCCAGCAGCAGGCGGAGATCCTGCAGGAGGACCTCTTCGCCCGCGGCGGCGTGGTGAGCGACTACCTGCTGGTGAAGGATCGCATCTTCGCCTCGATCAACCTCTCCCGCGCCGAGATGGGGCTCTACGACCGGCTCTGGCGCATCCTCGCGCCGCGCGCGGCCCGCCCGGACCTCGTGGTCCTGTTGCTGGCGTCGACGGATGTGCTACTGGAGAGGATCAAGAGGAGAGGCCGCTCCTACGAGCGACAGATCCAGAGGGAGTACCTGGACGAGATCAGCCGGTGCTATAGCGAGTTCTTCTTCAACTACGTGGACTCGCCGCTGCTGGTGGTGGACACCTCGGAGATCGACTTCGTGCGAAACCAGGGCGACCTGGCGCAGCTCCTGGCGGTCATCCGGGATCACCGGGGCGGGATCCGGCACTACAAGCCGCTCGCCGCCGCGAGGTAGACGAGCGAGAACCGCCTGGAGCGAGCGCGAGCTCGCCCGGGACGGACCGCGCGCTCCCTGGCGCACCCGCGCCCGAGCCCGAGGTCCGGGCCGTGGAGGGAGTGATGGACACCCGTAGCAGAGAGAAGGTCACCGCGCCCACGCTGCGCGCGCGGAAGCGGGCCGGCCAGCGCATCACGGTGCTGACCGCCTATGACGCGAGCTTCGCGCGGCTCCTCGACGAGTGCGACGTCGACGTGCTGCTCGTCGGCGACTCGCTCGGGATGGTGATCCAGGGCGAGGAGTCGACGCTCGGGGTCACCCTCGAGGAGGTCATCTACCACACGCGCGCGGTGGCGCGCGGCTGCCGGCGCGCGCACCTGGTCGGCGACCTGCCCTTCCTCTCCTACCAGGTCTCCCTCGAGGAGGGGCTGCGCAGCGCCGGACGGCTGATCAAGGAGGGGCGCGCCGAGGCGGTCAAGCTCGAGGGCGGGCGGCGGCACGCGGACCTGGTCCGGCGGCTGACCGAGATCGGGGTGCCGGTGATGGGGCACATCGGGCTGACGCCGCAGTCGGTCCACGCCATGGGCGGCTACAAGGTGCAGGGCAAGGAGGAGGCGCAGGCGCGCGAGCTCCTCGACGACGCGGTGGTCCTCGAGCAGGCGGGCGCGTACGCGCTGGTCCTCGAGGGGATCCCGCAGGAGCTGGCGCGCAACATCAGCGCACGCCTCGCCATCCCCACCATCGGCATCGGCGCCGGCCCGCACTGCGACGGGCAGGTGCTCGTCATCTACGATCTCCTCGGCATGGACGAGCGCTTCGCGCCGAAGTTCCTCAAGCGCTACGAGTCACTCGGCGCGCGCATCCGGGACGCGGTGGGGCGCTACGCCGAGGAGGTGCGGGGCGGGGTCTTCCCGGGGCCCGAGCACAGCTTCTCCGGGGGGCGCAACGGCGCCCGCGACGGCGCCGCGAAGCGGAGCGAGCCGCCCGCGTCCGCCAGCGAGGCGAACGCGGACACGCAGCCCATCTACAGCGGGAGCGCGAAGCGCGAGTAGCGATCAGGGGAGGAGCTGCTTCAGCAGCTCGACCTGCTTCGCGTCGAGGGGCGCGCCGTGATGCTCGGCGTCGTGGGCGAGGCGGAGCGAGAGTGAGACGACGGAGCGCTTGCCCGCGACCCCGCCGACGATCTGCAGCGCGCCGTGCTGGACGACGTGCGTGCCCGCGCTGCAGCGGAGCTGTCCGTAGGCGGCGGGCATGCGTGGGACCTCCAGGCGGTAGGCGCGGTGCTCCTTCTCGTGGCGGGCTCGCAGGTGGGCCACGCCGTCCTCGAGGTCGAGGGGCGTGCCGCCGGTCCGCTCCCACGCCTGCCGCGCGAGGAGGCGCAGATCGGGCGCGCGCCGCAGACGGCGCACGGACTCGGGCAGCTTCGCCTCGCTCCAGGAAGAAGGTCCGAGGAGGCGAGAGGCGAGGTTCAGCCCTCTCACCCGCAGCGCCGACCACACCGGCCGGTACTCGAGCCGGACCGCAAGCACGCCGCCCCTCGCGGCCAGCGCCTGCGGCACGGCGACGTGCACCGAGGCCGGCACGTTCTTCGGGAAGCCCCAGCCGTTGTCCCAGTAGGAGAGCACGCTCTGCACCGTGGCGCGCACGACGACCTGACCGGCGGCCGGAGCGATGATCCAGCCGGGCCGGCCGCGACCGGCGGCAGGAGGGCCGGCCTTCTCTTCGACGGCGGCAACCACCTCCGCGAAGCGCGGACCGGTGTACTTGCCGGCGCGGGCGGGCGAGGGTGCGAGGAGGAGCGTGGCGCCGGTGATGAGCGCGAGGTGCCGCGCGGG
>JAKLHH010001160.1 GCA_022710245.1 Myxococcota bacterium | reverse complement strand
CCGGGCCCGGGGCCGGGTCGCGGCCCAAGCCCGCGGGCGAGCCGCGGGCTAAGCCCGGATCGAAGCCGCAACCCACGGCCGAGCCGAAGCCGCAGCCCAACGCCGAGCCGAAGCCGCAGCCCAGGGCCGAGCCGAAGCCGCAGCCCAAGGCCGAGCCGAAGCCACAACCCAAGGTCGCCCCCAGGCCTCCGCCGAAGAAGGGCGAGCCCGACGACTGGGTGATCAAGCCCGAGATCAAGTAGGACGGTCAGCGGGTGTGCGTGCGGATGCGGACGCTCGAGGGAGGGCGGGCGATCAGAAGGCGCAGCAGTTCGCCGAGACCGCCTCCTGGACCGCGGCGCAGCCGAGGGAGCCGACGGGGGCGCAGGTGTGCGGCGTGCCCTGGACCGTGCAGGTGCAGGCGGTGCCGGTGCAGCTCATCTGCGCCGAGCCGACGTTGCACCAGCCGTAGCCGTTCATCGAGGCGTCCATGGTCGGCGCGCAGGTCCAGCTCGCCACCGACTTGCAGGGACTCCCCGCCGCGAGGTCCATCATCGGCAGGTCGATCGGCTTGGGCACGTCGGGCGGCTTGAAGGCGTCGGGCGGCTTGAAGGCGTCGGGCGGCTTGAAGGCGTCGGGCTTGTAGGCGTCGTACCAGGGCTTGAGGTCGTACGGGGGCTTGAAGGAGTCCACCTTCTGGTCGGCCGCCGGCTTCAGGTCGTAGGGCGGCTTGTACCCGTCGACCTTGGCGTCGGGCTTCTTCCCGTCGGGCTTCACGCCCTGGTCGCGCGGCTTGCCGTCCTGCTTCCCCTGGTCCGCCTTCAGCCCGTCCCGGTACGGCCCGAGGTCGGCGACCACGCCGTCGTGACGCGCGTCGAGGAGCTTGCCGTCGCCGACCTTCGCGTCGCCCGGCCCCGCGTCGGCGATCCCCTTCTTCGCCTCGGCCGGCGAGTACTCCGGCAGCGCCTCCGTCTGCTTCTGGATCGGCTCGCAGCCGTGCTCCCCGCAGGTGGTGCCAGGCTGGCAGACCACGCCCACGCAGGAGCGCAGCAGGTCCATGTGCAGCAGGAGGATGCGGTCCTGCGCGAAGGGGAGCAGCGCCTTGCGGTCGAGGACCTGAACCTGGTTCGGGCCGACGAGCCCGCGCACCGTGATCTGCACGCGCTGCGAGAGGTCCGCTCCGGGGAGCAGCCCGACGGTCAGCGGGAGCTCGCGCTTCACCGAGGTGCCGTCCTGGTTCTTGATCAGGAGCTGGTAGGTGTAGTCGAGCTGCTTCTCGTCCTCCGGCATGTAGGAGACGACCAGCCCGATCGTGTCCACCTGGGAGGGGATGGTGAGGTCGGTGTCGGCGGCGACGACGATCTCGGTGACCTTCGCGCCGCTGCAGGCGATCGCCGCCAGCGGGACCAAGAGCAGCAAGCTACCACGCATGAGCCGATCGTACCTGATGGCGGCCATCGGCGCCAAGCAGCCTCGGACGAACGGGGATGAACGGGTGTGATCTCCCGTCGGTCGCTCTGGTGGCTCGACCACCGGCGGCGCGCGTCGACCCCGACGGTACCCCATCAGGCCGAGCAAACCGGTGAGCCTAGGGCGCGAGGTCAGGCGGCGTGCCAGGCGACCGGGAGCTCTCCCGGGCTGTGCTCCTCGAGGAGCAAGCTGACGCGTCCGTAGGAGAGCGCCAGCGCGCGGAGCAGGGGAGGGGCGCCGCAGGCGAGGCCGGCGACGAGCAGCGAGGTGCGCTCGGAGAGCTCACGGAGGAGCTGGAGCACGTTGGACTGCTCCAGCGTGAGGTCGACGATGATGCCGCCGAGCTCCGGGGCGCGCTCCTCGAGGAGCAGCGAGACCTGCAGGGCCGAGCGCACGCCGATGGAGCGCACGCCGGCGCGGGCCAGCAGGCGCGCGACTCGCCAGCGCGTGGTGGCCTGCTCGCTGAGGATGATGACGGCGCGCTCCGCGACGCGCTGGCGCGCGGCCTCGGGGGTGAGGGCAGTGGCAGTGCGGGAGGTGTCGGTGGTGCGCATGGGATCTGGCTCGCTTTGCTGGTCGCGGACCAACCAGTCACCCGTAGCGTATTCAAGCGCGGTGCCAGGAGCGCCGTCGCGAAGCTGCAGGGGAATCCGGTCCAGCGTCGGGCGGGGAGGTGTCCTGGATTGTGGCAGCCACGACACAGTGATCCTGGCGGGGGACCCAGGGCTCAGTCGGTCGAGTCGTCGACGCCGAAGCCCAGCTTGCGGATCCCGTGCTGACGGATCTTGTTGGTCAGCGTGCGAGCCGAGATCTGGAGGCGCCGGGCTGCCTCGGTGCGGTTCCAGCCCGCCTGCCGCAGCGCCTCGAGGATGACCTGCGTCTCGAAGAGGTCCACCTGCTCGGCGAGCGGCGCCCTGGGGTCGATCGCCGGCACCGGCGCGCTCCCGGGCTGCGCGGCGGCGGGCGGAGCCGGCGTGGCGGGGGGCCGGGCCTTCGCGCGCTCCTGCAGCCGCTGCGGGAGATCGTCGACGGTGATGGTGCTCCCGCTGGCGATGACGGTGGCGCGCTCGATGGCGTTCCGCAGCTCCCGGATGTTGCCCGGCCAGGGGTGCTCGTGCAGCACGCGCATCGCCGCCGGGTCGATCACGGTCACCACGCGCGCGTTCTCGGCGGCCGCGCGGGCCAGGAAGCGCAGCGCGAGCGGCGCGATCTCCTCCAGCCGCTCGCGGAGCGGCGGCACGCGGACCGTCATCGCGTTCAGCCGGTAGAGGAGGTCGGCCCGGAAGCGCCCCTCGTCCACCATCGCGTCCAGATCGCGATGGGTCGCCGCGATCACGCGGAGGTCGACGGGGATCTCGCGCGCCGAGCCGACGCGGGTGATCCGCTTGGTCTCGAGGACGCGCAGCAGCGCCGCCTGCGCCGACGCCGAGAGCTCGCCGACCTCGTCGAGGAGCACGCTGCCTCCGCTCGCCTCCTCGAAGAGCCCCTTGCTCTGCTGCAGGGCGCCCGTGAAGGCCCCCCGCTCGTGGCCGAAGAGCGTGCTCTCGACGAGCTCGCCGGGGATGGCGCCGCAGTTGATGCAGGCGAGGGGGCCATCCCGACGCGGGCCGAGCGCGTGGAGCGTGCGCGCGAGGACCTCCTTGCCGGTGCCTGTCTCGCCCTGCAGCAG
>JAKLHH010000116.1 GCA_022710245.1 Myxococcota bacterium | reverse complement strand
CCGCCCAGGCCGACTGGGGCAGCACCCTCTGCGACCTGTTCGGGGACATCATCGGCGACCTCTGCGGGCTGCTCTCCTCCGGCGACGACTCCACCGAGGATCAGCCGGCCAGCGAGGACACGTCCGGCGACCAGGACCAGAGCTCGGAGGACAACTCCGGTGACGAGAGCGGGGCCACCGTGGATTGCGCCGCGCCCTGCGACTTCGCGGTGACCTGCCACTTCTTCGACACCAGCGCGAGCTGCGAGCAGCGCTGGTGCGACGCCGCGGACCAGGCCTCTCGCCTGTCCCTGGTCAACGCCGCTGATTGCAAGGAGGCCTCTGCCATCATCCTCTCCAGCGCCCCGGCCCGCTAGCGAGCCCGGACGCTGTAATCCCACCCCAAGCGCCCCCGCCTCCTCACATCGGCCGGCTCAAGTACCCGCCTCGCCGGCCGATGTGAAGAGGACCATGGGACTCTTCAGCAAGAAACCACCCACACCCGTCGCTGTTCCGACCGGCGCCACCGAGCCTGGCTTCCCCGCGGTCGGCGGCGACCTGCTCGACCAGGCCCTGGACACCGTCGCGGCCATCCTGCGCGCGCTCGGGCGCTACGCCTTCGACGTCGCCAGCCTGGACCGCGAGGGCTTCGCCCGCCTCTGCGAGGGCTGGGTGCGCCACGTCCTCACCGGCGCGCCGCTCCCCGAGGAGCCCGGGCCGGAGCCCGAGCCCGGCACGCCCCGCTCCGAGGCGAAGCCCGTACGCCGCACCGGCCGTGCCTGGAAGGAGCTGCAGCAGTTCGTGCTGCTCCACCGCCGCGAGGAGCAGACCTTCGTCGAGAGCCGCATCGGCGAGCTGAAGGAGACCGTCTGGGCCTTCGTCGGAGGGCTGCGCGAGATCGCCGGCGCGGACACCGAGATGGAGAAGATCATCGGCGGCTCGCTGACCAGCCTCGAGGTCGCCGTGCAGAAGGGCTCGCTCGAGCACGTGCGCGGCCTGGTGGCGGAGACCTCCGGCGCGATCCAGCACGCGATGCAGCGCCGCCGCGCGCACTTCGAGGGCCAGCTGAAGACGCTCGGCGGGCGCCTCCGCGCGCTCCGCACCGACCTCCTCGAGGCGCGCCGCACGATGGAGCTCGACCCGCTCACCCAGCTCCACAACCGCGGCGCCTTCGACGGCGCGCTCGGCCGCTACGTCGACCTCAGCCAGTTCGCCGGCCAGGCGCTGACGCTGCTGATGGTCGACCTCGACCACTTCAAGCAGGTGAACGATCGCTTCGGCCACCCGGCCGGCGACCGCGTGCTGGTGGGCGCGGCGGGCTGCCTGATCCGCGCCTTCCCGCGGCGCAACGACCTGGTGGCGCGCTACGGCGGCGAGGAGTTCGCCGTGCTGCTCCACGACGCGGACGCCTCGGCCGCGCGCCGGCTCAGCGAGCGCCTCCTCGAGCTGATGCGGCGGATGCGGGTCAAGGTCGACGGGATCGAGGAGGAGATCGAGGTCACCTGCTCGGTGGGCTTCGCCGAGCTGCGGGCTGGCGAGAAGGGCGAGGAGCTGGTGCGCCGCGCCGACCAGGCGCTCTACCGCGCCAAGCAAGGCGGGCGGGACCGGGCCGAGCAGGGATAGACCGCATTTGATCCCACGCCTCGCGGCGAGCTCGCCGCTCTGAGGCCAAAGCTGTCACTCGTTGACAGACCTGGCAGCGACCTCTGACAGAGCTGGCAGCCAGCGGGCGCTGCGGCCTGGAGATCTGAGACCTCTGGCTGGCCATCAGCGCGACCGATCCGAGGTGGCTGGCCCACCTCGGGCCCGGTCAGCGCTGGAGCTCGACGGCCTACAGCGGCTAGGCGAGGCCAGAGCGGGCTACACCTCGCCACAGAGGATTTGATTGATTCACGCCGTCCGATCAAAAAACCTGTGACCAGGTACTAGAGCCGCTCCTCGATGGCGTCGAGCACGCGCAGCGCCGCGCCGGGCAGCGCCGTGCCAGGACCGAAGACCGCGGCCACCCCGCGCTGCTCGAGGAAGGCGTGGTCCTGCGCCGGCACCACGCCGCCCACCACCACCAGGATGTCATCGCGCCCGAGGCGGGCGAGCTCGCCCATGACGGCAGGGACCAGCGTCTTGTGGCCGCCCGCGAGGCTGCTCACGCCGACCACGTGCACGTCGCTCTCCACCGCCTGCCGCGCTGCCTCCTCGGGGGTCGCGAAGAGCGGGCCGAGCTCGACGTCGAAGCCCATGTCCGCGAAGGCCGTCGCCACCACCTTGGCGCCCCGGTCGTGCCCGTCCTGCCCCATCTTGGCCACGAGCAGCCGCGGGCGCCGCCCCTCGCGCGCGGCGAAGGCGTCGGTCCGCCGGCGCACCTCCTGGAACTCGCTCATCTGCTGCACCTCGCGGCTGTAGACCCCGGAGACGCTGCGCACCGTCGCCTCGTAGCGGCCGAAGACCTTCTCCAGCGCCGTCGAGATCTCGCCGAGGCTGGCGCGGGCGCGCACCGCCTCCACGGACCGCTCGAGCAGGCTCCCCTCGCCGCTCGCGGCGCAGGCGGTGAGCGCCTCGAGGCAGGCCGCCACCCGCGCCCCGTCTCGCTCCGCGCGCAGCCGCGCGAGCCGCGCGACCTGCGACTCGCGCACCGCCGCGTTGTCCACCTCGAGGATCTGGATCGGCTCCTCGTGCTCCGGGCGATGGCGGTTGACCCCGACGATGATCTCCTGGCCCGAGTCGATGCGCGCCTGCTTGCGCGCCGAGGCCTCCTCGATGCGCAGCTTGGGCAGCCCGGCCTCGATGGCGCGGGCCATGCCGCCGAGCTCCTCCACCTCGCGGATCAGCGCCCACGCCTTGCGCGCCAGCTCGTGGGTCAGCCGCTCGACGGCGTAGGAGCCCGCCCAGGGGTCGATCGGGTGGCAGAGCTCCGCCTCCTCCTGAAGGACGAGCTGCGTGTTGCGCGCGATCCGCGCCGAGAAGTCGGTGGGGAGCGCGATCGCCTCGTCGAGGGCGTTGGTGTGGAGCGACTGCGTGTGCCCCATCACCGCCGCCATCGCCTCGAGGCAGGTGCGGGTCACGTTGTTGAACGGGTCCTGCTCGGTCAGGCTCCAGCCCGAGGTCTGGCAGTGGGTGCGGAGCGCCATCGAGCCGGGGTTCTTCGGCGAGAAGCCGCGGACCAGGCTCGCCCAGAGGAGGCGCGCGGCGCGGAGCTTGGCGATCTCCATCAGCACGTTCATGCCGACGCCGAAGAAGAAGGAGATGCGGGGCGCGAAGTCGTCGACGGCGAGCCCGGCGGCGATGCCGGTGCGCAGGTACTCGAGGCCGTCGGCGAGCGTGTAGGCGAGCTCGAGGTCGGCGGTCGCGCCCGCCTCCTGCATGTGGTAGCCGGAGACCGAGATGCTGTTGAAGCGGGGCATGCGGCGCGCGGTGAACGCGAAGATGTCCCCGACGATGCGCATCGAGGGCGCCGGCGGGTAGATGTACGTGTTGCGGACCATGAACTCCTTGAGGATGTCGTTCTGGATGGTGCCGGAGAGCTTCTCCATCGGCACCCCCTGCTCCTCGGCGGCGACGATGTAGCAGGCGAGCACCGGCAGCACCGCGCCGTTCATGGTCATCGAGACCGAGATGCGGTCGAGCGGGATCCCCTCGAAGAGGAGCTTCATGTCGAGGATGGAGTCGATCGCCACGCCGGCCTTGCCCACGTCGCCGACGACGCGCGGGTGATCCGAGTCGTAGCCGCGGTGCGTGGCGAGGTCGAAGGCGACCGAGAGCCCCTTCTGCCCGGCCGCGAGGTTGCGGCGGTAGAAGGCGTTCGACTCCTCGGCGGTGGAGAAGCCCGCGTACTGGCGGATCGTCCACGGCCGCTCCAGGTACATGGTCGGGTAGGGGCCGCGGAGGAACGGCGGCAGCCCGGGGAGGCCCTCGAGGTGCGAGAGCCCCTCGAGCGCGTCCGCGTCGAAGAGCGCCGGCAGGTCCAGCCCCTCGGGCGTCTTCCAGACGAGCGCCTCGGGGGCGCCAGCCTGGGCGCGGGCGCGCTCCTCCCAGGCGGCGCGGTCAGCGCGCGCGGGGCCGCGGGGCAGCTCGATCCGGGTCAGATCAGGGTGACGGGACGTCATCGGGTCACCGCCATCGCCCACTCCATCGTCGCCTCCTGCAGCTGGTTCAAGGCCGCTGGCAGATCGCAGCCGCGGTGGATGAACACGGACGGCAGCGCCGTCCACGCCGCGTCCGCCGGGCGCCGCCCCGCGACGACGATCGCCGCTCCCCAGCCGCGCTCCTCCAGCGCTGAGGCGACGGCCGGCACCAGCTCGGGGTAGCGCTCGTCGGCGGCGCAGAGCGCGAGGACGCGGGCGCCGGCGCGCTGGCACTCCTCGGCGGCGGCGCTGGCGCTGAGCTCGCGCTCGCCGCCCGCCGCGACGAAGTTGCCGGTCGCCAGGGTGCCCCGCGCGAACTCGACGCGCTCGCGGAGCTCGGCCGGCGGGCCGAGGCAGGCGAGCACCGCGGGCGCCGGGTCGAGCATGCGCAGGATCTCGAAGGCTTGGGCGGCCGGCTGCGGGTCGAGCCCGACGGTGCGCTCCCCCTCCGGCAGCCCATCGCGCAGCGCCCCGGTGAGCGCGTCGAGGCTGACCCCGGCGCGCGCCGCCGCGATGGCGGCCTCGATCCGCGCGACGTCGCGCCCGCCTGGCGCGAGCGCCTGGCGCAGCTCGGCGGTGAGCGGCGGCGAGGCGGGCAGCGAGCGCGGCGCTCGCATGCGGGAAGGACGGTCCGGGAGCTCCTCCGCGAGGTTCGCGTAGCGGCTGACCCCGACGATCGGCGTCTCCAGACGGGCGACGCGCTCGGCGCGCCGGCGGCCAGCCTGACGCAGCTCCTCCTGCGGAAGCCTCTGCGCCAGCGCCGCGGCGAGCCCACCCGCGGCCTCGACGCGCTGGAGCTCGGCCCAGGCCGCGCGAGCGAGCGCGTCGGTCAGCCACTCCACGTAGTAGGCGCCTCCGGCGGGATCGACCACGCGATCGAGGCGCGCCTCGTGGCGCAGGAGGTGCTGCGTCCCCCGCGCGTGGCGCTGCGCGGCGGCGTCGCTGACGCCCACCCGCGAGTCGTAGGGCTCGAGCTCGATCGCCTCGGCTCCACCAGCCACCGCCGCGAAGCCCTCCACCGCCCCGCGGATCAGGTTCACCCAGGGGTCACGCCGCGTCTGGCTCCAGCGCGAGCTCCGCGCGTGCAGCGTCATCGCCCGCGCCGGCACGCTGCAACCGAAGGCCTCCGTGACAGCGGCCCAGAGGACGCGCGCGGCGCGGAGCTTGGCGACCTCGGTGAAGAAGCGAGTCCCCACCGAGAAGGTGAAGGCGAGGCTCCGCGCCGCCTCGTCGGGCGCCAGGCCGCGCTCGATGAGCGCGCGCAGGTGCTCGACGCCGGCCGCGACGCCGTAGGCGAGCTCGTGGACCGCGGTCCCTCCCGCCTCGTGCCAGCGATCGGCGAGGATGTGCTCGACGATCCACCCGGGCGCCCTCTCCCGCGCCCAGCGCGCGAGGAGCGCGAGCTCGTCATAGTGGGCAGCGAGCGGCACCCGCAGGCTCCAGCAGCTGGCCAGCGTCCCGAGCGGATCAGAGCAGAGGACGACGCGGGCGGCGGTCGACTCCGGCCTGGCCGCGACGAGCTGCGCGGCGACCGCCAGGCTGTCCAGCCCGCAGAGGTGCAGCGCGACCCGCTCGAGGTCGATCCCCTCGAGCGCGCGCGCGAGGTCCGCCGCGAAGTCCAGCTCCTGCATCTCCATGAAGAGCTCGAGGGCGCCCGCGCCGCCGCGGACCGCCTCGAGCGCCTCTGCCCTCCAGGCCTGGGCGCCGCGCGCCTCGGGCGTCACCACGAGGAGCCAGCCCTGCGCGCCGAGCGCCTGCGCCCCGCGCGTGAACGGGCTCGCGCCGGGGAGACCCGCCGCGGCCACCGCCTCGCTCGCGTCCTCCGCCCGGTAGATCGGCCGCTCCTCGAGACCCTCCGGCGTCGCCCCGGAGAGCCGGGCCACGCTCTTGCCCTTCGGCCCCGCGGCCGCGCGCCGCCACTCCTCCAGCTCGGGGGCCGGGAAGTCGCTCCAGGGCAGGTGCTGTTCGTCGCTCATGGGCTGGTCCTTCGGTCGTCGCTCCGCGTCACCCGCGGGGCGCTGTCGTCATCTGCAGTGGTCAAGTCTGAAACGGGACAGGGCGTCGCGCACCCTCGGTCTGCCTGGAACCCGCTAGCCTCCGCGCTCCTGCACTACCCGGTTCAGCACACCGTTCACGAACGCCGCCGACTCGGCGGTGCCGAACTCCTTGGCGAGCTCGATCGCCTCGTTCAGCACCACCTTCGCGGGCGGCGCCCCCTCGCTGCCGAGCTCGCCCACCGCCAGCCTGAGCACGCTGCGATCGACGCGGCTCATGCGCTCCACCCGCCAGTTGCTGGAGGCTGCCTCGATGGTCCGGTCGATCTCCTCGAGCCGCGAGGCGACCTCGCGGCAGAGCTCCTCGGCGAAGCCCCGCGCCTCCACGGGCAGCTCGGGGAGCAGGTGCACGACGAGGTCCCGCAGCCGCACGTCCACCTCCTCGAAGCCCTGGACGTCGAGCTCGTAGAGGAGCTGCAGCGCCGCTTGCCGTCCCTCGTGTCGCACGGCGGCCCCCTACTTCCGGCGCGCGCGCGGCTCCGCGCCCTTCGCGGCGCCGAGCTGCTGGAAGAGGCTCGCCATCTCGATCGCCGCCATGGCGGCGTCGAAGCCCTTGTTGCCCGCCTTGGTCCCGGCCCGCTCGATCGCCTGCTCGATGGTGTCCGGCGTCAGCACGCCGTAGGAGATCGGGATGCCGACCTCGAGCTGCACCTGGGCGATGCCCTTGGTCACCTCGGCCGCGATGTACTCGAAGTGCGGCGTCGCCCCGCGGATCACCGCGCCGAGGCAGATCACCGCGTCGAACTGCCCGCTCTGCGCCACCTGCTTGGTGACCGCGGGGATCTCGAAGGCGCCCGGCGTGCGGACGATCACCACCGTCTCGGGGTCGCCGCCGCTGCGCTTGATCGCGTCGAGCGCGCCCTCGACGAGCCGGTCGGTGATGAAGGCGTTGAACCTGCTGCAGACGATGCCGAGGCGCAGCCCGGCCGCCGAGAGGGTCCCTTCCACGATGCGTGGCATGGCGTCGCTCCTTGCCCCCGTCATGGTTCAGTCAGCGGCACGCGCTCGACCACCTCGAGCCCGAAGCTGCGGAGGCCGATCAGCCGCTTGGGGTTGTCGCTGAGGAGGCGGAGCCGCGAGAGCCCGAGCGCCGCCAGCACCTGGGCGCCGAGCCCGTAGTCGCGCAGCTCGGGCGGCAGCCCGTGGCCCTTCTCCGGCTTCTGCCGGTCCCCCTCGACGTGCGTGCGCACCTGCGCGGTGAGGTCGAGCTGCCCCGGGTGGACATAGACGAACGCGCCCGCCCCCGCCCGCTCGATCGCCTGCAGCGCGCGGCGCTTGCGCGCGGCGCAGCCGCAGCGCGGGATGCCGAAGACGTCGCCCGGGATGCAGGCCGCGTGCATCCGCACCAGCGGCGCACCGCTCCGCAGATCGCCGAGGACGAGCGCGATGAACTGGGCGTCGTTGACCGAGCTCTTGAAGGTGCGGAGCTCGAACTCGCGGGTCGCCCCCTCGGGCACCACGCGCCCGACCGAGGCCTCGCGCACCAGCGACTCCCGCTCCAGGCGGTAGGCGATCAGCTGCGCGATGGTCAGGATCCCGAGCCCGTGCTCCTCGGCGAAGCGCTCGAGGTCGGGCATCCGGGCCATGGTGCCATCGTCCTTCATGATCTCGCAGATGACCCCGGCGGGCTCGAGCCCGGCGAGCCGCGCCAGGTCGACGGAGCCCTCGGTCTGCCCCGAGCGGACCAGCACGCCGCCCTCGCGGGCGCAGATGGGGAAGACATGCCCCGGCGAGACCACGCTGCGGGCGTCGGCGCCCGGCGCGATCGCCGCGTGGACCGTCGTCGAGCGGTCGGCGGCCGAGATGCCGGTGGTGACGCCGTCGCGGGCCTCGATGGAGACGTAGAAGTTGGTCCCGAAGCGCGACTCGTTGCGCTCGGTCATCTTGGCGAGGCCGAGTCGCAGCGCGCGGTCGCCAGTCAGGGTGAGGCAGATGAGGCCGCGCCCGAAGCGCGCCATGAAGTTGATGTCCGCCGGGGTGACGCGCTCGGCGGCCATGCAGAGGTCGCCCTCGTTCTCCCGGTCCTCGTCGTCGACCAGGATGATCTGCCGGCCCTCGCGGATCTGCGTCAGGGCCTCATCGACTGTCAGCAGCTTCGACATCACCTGTCCCGGGCCCTCGCGGCCCCGGCTCTGCATCTCACGAGCTGGCGGCACGCGTCAATCGTTGTCAGCAGGTTTGTTGCCGGAGGTGGTAGGTGGTGCTGGTATCTCCGGACACCCAGTAGAAGCTGGCCACCTCAGCCCCCACGGCGTCCCGGTGCGTCGCGCGAACGCCCGACTTGGGCGGCGCCGTGACACTTGTGCTTGCCCCGCTCGCTCACGACGGCGTACCGTCTCGTTGATTCTCGGGGGCCGGGGGGAACCGAACCCATACATCTCCAGAAGGCGCTGTCTCATGCGACATTGGCACAGGGGAGAAGGCGCCGCCAGGATCTTGGGATTACTGGAACAGCACCCCCTCGAGAGACTCCCCCGACGGCCACAGGAGGAACCCAATGGGTAGGTCCTTGGCCCAGCTGCGCTCTGCGGCAAAGAGCGGCGATGCTGCCGCCGCCATGGAGCTGGCAAGCTACTACGAGAGCCGTGGGGGGGACAGAGCTCTCGCGACTTACTGGCGATGGCTGAAGGTGGCGGCGCGTGCAGGGGATCCCTCGGCACAGACCGAGGTCGGCGTTCACTACCTCTTCGGGATGGCCAGCGGGAGCGGTGCTCGCGTCGTCCGGCCCGCCCCGCGAACCGCTGTAAGGTGGCTCGAGCTGGCTGCCGCGGAGAACGAGCCCACGGCTCTCCACGACCTGGGATACTGCCATGACGTCGGTCTTGGAGTGCCTCAGGACACGAGCAAAGCACTTGAGCTCTACAAGAGGGCCTGGAGGTACGATGCGTCGGGCGCAGCAGTCAACATCGCCGTGCTGTACCGCGAGCGAGGCGATCATCGCCGGGCGTTTCATTGGTTCGCGGCGGCCGCAGCTCGAGGCGCCGTGCTAGGGGATGGTGACGGCTTCTTCGAAATGGGGCTGTGCTGCTTCGCCGGGCTGGGCGTGCTTCGAGACGACGCGCGGGCTGCGGACTGCCTCTGTACGGCCGCGCGTTCGCGGTACATCTCAGACTATGACCGAGCCATTGCGTGCTATTTGCTTGGCCTCGCTTACCTCTCCAATCGGGGGCGACCGTTCTCCCGGCGCCGCGGTCTGTCGTGGATGCAGCGGGCCGTGGAAGACTACGAGGAGGCCGGGCCGCACCTCGTCGAGCTGAAGCGCGCCGTCGGCGCCGAGCTGCGGCACGAGGCCTCTGATCTCCTGGACCGTGCCGTTGCCCGGCTGGCGCCGCGCGGGACCCCGCGTGGCCGATGATCGGCGCGCACGGGAAGAGAGATAGGTGAAGCACGCCCCCGCCTCCACCACCGCGGGCAGATCAGAACCCCCGCTCCCGTAGCCACGCCTCGGTGATGGAGCCCCCGCCCCTGCGCGCCCAACGATCCCCCCGAGCAGTCGCTCGACGTACTTGGCGAGCACGTCCACCTCGAGGTTGACGCGATCTCCTGCCCGGCGCTCGTCGAGGGTGGTGGCGCCGAGCGTGTGCGGGATCAGCGCCACCGAGAGCGAGCGCTCGAGCGCGGAGGTCACCGTCAGGCTGACGCCGTCGATGGCGATCGAGCCCTTCTCCACCACGTAGCGGAGGAGCGAGGGGTCGGCCTCGACGGTGAGCTCCCGCGAGAGCCCGCGCGGGGTCACCGCGGTCAGCACGCCCACCCCGTCGACGTGCCCCTGGACCACGTGGCCGCCCATCGGGTCGCCGGCACGGAGCGCCGCCTCCAGGTTGACCCGCGAGCCGGCGCCGAGCGCGCCGAGGGTGGTCCGCGTCAGCGTCTCGGGGATCGCGGTGGCCACGGCGAGCCCCTGCCCCACCCGCGTGACAGTCAGGCAGACGCCGCTCACCGCCAGGCTGTCCCCGACGGCGAGGCGCTCCGCGAGCCGCGTCTCCAGCTCCAGGTGGACCGCCTCCCCCTCGCGCGCGACCGCGCGCACCCTGCCGACGTCCTGCACCAGCCCCGTGAACATCGCTACCCCACCCGCCCCGCGACCATCAGGTCCTCGCCCACCCGCCGCGTCTCCACCCCGAGGAGGCGCGTCGCGCCCGCCATGGCGGCGACCGGCAGCCCGGCGAGCATGGGCAGCGCGCGCGGGTCGCCGAGGAGCTTGGGGGCGAGGAACACCACCACGCGATCCACCAGGCCCGCGCTCCAGAAGCTCCCGGCCAGCGTCGGGCCGCCCTCGAGGAGCACGGACATCAGCTCGCGCTCACCGAGGAGCCGCAGCAGCGCTGCCGGGGCCACGCGCCCGCCCTCGTCGTCGACGCGCAGCACCTGGGCGCCCGCCGCCTCGAGCGCGGCGGCCCGGCGCTGCGGCGCCGCGTGGGTGGTGACGATCCAGGTCGGGGCGGTGGAGCCCGCCGCGGCCGCCACCACCTTCGCCGTCGTCGGCGTGCGCAGCCGACTGTCCACGACCACGCGGATCGGGTCGCGCCCGCGCGGCACCCCGCGGCAGGTCAGCGTCGGGTCGTCCGCGAGGACCGTCCCCACGCCGACGAGGATCACGTCGTTCGCGTCGCGCAGGCGGTGCCCCTCGAGCCGCGCCTCCTCGCCGGTCACCCAGCGCGAGTCGCCGCTCCTCGCCGCCACCCGGCCGTCGAGGGTGATCGCCGCCTTGAAGGTGATGAAGGGGCGCCGCTCGGTGATGTAGCAGGCGAACGCCTCGTTGAGTCGCCGGCACTCCTCCTCGAGGACGCCGGTCGCCACCTCGATCCTGGCGCGCTGCAGCGCGCGGATCCCCTTGCCGTTCACCAGCGGGTTCGGGTCCCGCAGCCCGACCACCACCCGGCGCACCCCCGCCGCGACCACGCTGGCGACGCACGGCCCGGTGCGGCCCACGTGGTTGCAGGGCTCGAGGTTGACGAAGAGGTCGCCGCCGCGCGCCCGCTCGCCCGCCCGACGCAGCGCGACCACCTCGGCGTGGGCGGTGCCGGCGCGCCGGTGGTAGCCGCGGCCGACCACCACGCCGTCCTTCACCACCACCGCGCCCACCGGCACTTCGCCCTTTTCCAAAGCGACCGCTGCCTGCTTGATCGCTTCTTTCATGAAGTGGGCGTGATCGGGCTTGTCCATATATGGCGCCTATTATAGAGACTTACGGAGGGTTTTCAAAACACTAGATAATATTTTGCCTTTGGGAGGCGTCGATCTCACGAAGGGCGTCTTGAAAACTTATTTTTTTTGGATCCGCTTCCGCCGAAACGGTTTTTCCTTCGTGAATGTAATGCTCTTCCCCGGGTTTGATCTGCGACTCAACGACAAGATCCGCCGCCACGCCCGTGGCCACTACGGCACCGCCGGCGAGCACGCCCGTTCCAGCGCCCCCGGCTCCCGCGGCCGCGGCGGCAGGAAGCGCGGCCGTCACCACCACCCCTGCGGCTCCAAGCGTCATCATGGTCGCCGCAAAAACATAAACCTTCTTAAGATCGCTCACGGGCCCGTCGTAGGGA
>JAKLHH010001159.1 GCA_022710245.1 Myxococcota bacterium | reverse complement strand
ACCCGCCCCCTCCTTGCCCTTCCGCCACCACGGCTCTTCGCCCCTCGATCTCGGCGACCCGTTCTGCCGCGCTCCTCAGGTCCCGAAGAGCGCCGCGATCGTCTGCGCGAAGTGCGGCTCGGGCAGCGTGGCGAGGACGTCGTCGAGGCTGCCCTCGGTCCAGTGCAGGTGCCCGCCGAGCCGGACCACCACGCCGAAGTGGGGCTCGAGCTCGAGGAGCCAGACCGCGCCGCGGCGGCCGTGCAGGTCCGCCGCCCGGTGCGCGAGCCGCGGACGCCGCGCCTCGAGGCGGTGCACGCCGAGGCGCCGCGCGTGGCCGAGCGCCTCCTGCAGGAGCAGCTCCTCGTCGAGCTGCTGGAGGAAGAGGGTCACGTGGGCGCCGCCGCGGCCGCGGCCCTCGGGATCCCAGGCGGCGCCAGTGAGGAGGCGGAGCGCGCGCGTCACCGCCAGCCGCGCGCAGCGGCTGATGCCGCGGCGCTCGCGGGCTAGGAGGCGGCTGGTCGCGCGGGCGGCGAGGCCAGCGAGGCTCGCGGGCGAGCTCGCCTCCTCGGGCTCGCGCGGCCGCCTGCCGCGCTCGGCGAGTCCCTCGAGGAGCTCCGGCGGCACCGCGCCGAGCTCCGGCGCGAAGGAGAGCCCGCGACGCACGAGCGCGAGGGTCTCCTCGAAGCGCTCCTCCCCGCGGCTGTGCTTCTCGGCGCACCAGACGATGACGCGGATCTGCTCGGCGGCGCGCAGCACCGGGGGGAGCCCGCCGCCGTGCAGCGGCCCGGGCGGGTGATCGACCGGGTGAGCCTCGGCGAGCGCGGCAGCGAGCAACGGCTGGACGGCGGGCGCGTCAGCCATCACCAGGGCCTCGGCCGGTAGTCCTTGAGGAGCTGCCCGTGGCTCACTGCGCCCCCGCTCACCGCCTCGAAGATCGGATCGAGGACGCGCGCGGCGGCGTCCTCGGCGCTGAGCGGCGGGACGAAGCCCTCGGCGCGCATGAGCTCGGCGCGCGGGAACGGCTGCTCGTTCGAGACCCAGCCGGTGTCCACGCTGGAGAGGGCGATCCCCTCGGCGGCGAGCGAGGCGGCCTCCGTGCGAGTCAGCATGTTGAGCGCGGCCTTGGCCATGTTGGTGTGCACGTGGTAGGGCGCCTTGCGGCCTCCCGCGAAGCTCCCCTCGGAGCCGACCACGTTGACGATGAAGCGCCAGGGGTGCGGCGAGCGCCGCAGCGCGGGCAGCAGGCGGCTGACCAGGAGCAGCGGCGCCAGGCTGTTCACCACCAGCACCTCGGCGGCCTCGACCGGCTCCAGCTCGCCGAGCTCGAGGCGCCAGCTGTTCTGCGCGCGCAGATCGAGCGGCTCGGTCGGGGCCGCGCCCCCCGCGGCGTCGGGCGCGGGGAAGAGCCGCGGGTCCGCGAGGTGGTCCTCGGGGAGGAGCGGCAGCTGCGTGAGCAGCGCGGGGAGCGCGAGCCCGCCTGCGAGGCCCGCGCGCTCGTGGTGCGAGACCTCGGCGACGAGCGCGCGCGCGTCCGGAGGGAGATCTCCGTCGAGCTCGGCCGCGACGAGGGGCGCGTAGTAGGCTGGCGGCCGGCGCACGGTCTGCGCGGCGTTGTTGATCAGCACGTCGAGTGGCGCCGCGCGGCCGAGGAGCTCGGCGACGAAGCGCTCCACCGCGCCAAGGTGCCGGAGGTCGAGGCCGTGGAGCTCGAGCCGCTTCGCGAAGCTCGTGAAGTCCGGCTCCGCGGCGAAGCGGCGCGCGGCGTCGCGGGGGAAGCGCGTGGTGCCGATCACCGAGGCGCCGGCGCGGAGCAGCCGCAGCGCGACCTGGTAGCCGATCTTGATCCGTGCCCCCGTGACGAGCGCGCCGCGGCCGCCGAGGTCCGCCGTGCGCTCGCGCTTGCGCCGGTTCAGCTCCACACACTCGGCGCAGAGCACGGGCGCGGCGGTGGCCGGGGTCGAGAGGCGCCGCTGGCAGCAGTAGCAGCTCGCCGGGCCGTGCTTGCCCTCGGGGCGCAGGGCGCGCCGCCGCTCGCGGTGAGCGAGGCGGGCCTCCCGCGAGGCGCGCTCCCGCCTGGCGCTCCGCTCGGCGCGGCAGAGCGCCTGCACCGCGGCGACCACGCGGCTCGCCTCGGCGCGGACGGCGCTCACGGCCGCCTCGCGCTCGAGGAGCGGACGGGCGTCGCGGCCGAGCGCGCGCAGCACCCGCAGGCAGGCCTCGAGGTCCGCCGGAGAGATCGACGCCGTCGGCGCGGCCGGCGGCGGGTCGGGGGGGCTGGCCGGAGTCGAACCGGCACCCTCTTTGCGGTTATGAGCCACAGCGCTCTGCCCGTTGAGCTACAGCCCCCGCATGTCTCGAGGAGGACCGGCCGGAGTCGAACCGGCACCCACACGTTGGCTTGACAGGCCACAGTGCTCTTCCCGTTGAGCTACGGTCCTCGCAGATCAGCATCAGCACGCACTCTATCGTATCGAGGAGGACCGGCCGGAGTCGAACCGGCACCCTCTTCATGGCTTAGCAGGCCACAGCGCTCTGCCCGCTCCCGCTACGGTCCTCGTGCCGGGAGCATAGCCGCGCCGGGGTCCGAGCGCGAGATGGACCATGCCGCCGAGGCGGAGCTACAGTCCTCGGATGCGCGCCCTCCTCCTCCTCGGCCTCGCCGCTGTGGCGGGCTGCGGCTCCCGCAGCTCGCTCCTCGAGCCCCACGATGGCCGCGCGGCCGATCGCGACCGCGGCGACGCCCGCGCCGACCTGCCGCTGCTGCCCGATCTCGGCGCCCCCTGCACGAGCGACGCGGAGTGTCCGTCCCCGGACCCCTGCCTCGCGGGCGCCTGCGATCCGGGCACGCGCCGCTGCGTGACGCGGCCGCTCCCGCTCGGCAGCCCGAAGGAGCTGAGCGTCGCCTGGCCCCTCGACGGCTACCAGCAGGGGACGGAGAGCTGGCTGCTGCAGGCGCCGAGCACGACGGAGCTCACGCTGCAGCGCGTCTCCGTCGAGGGCCTGCTCGGCGACCCGATCAAGCTCGCGCCGATCACCGGCAACCGGGTCTGGGACTCGGCCGCTGCCCCGACACCGGGCGGCGGCGCGGTGCTGACGGCGGTCGGGGACGGAGAGCAAGACGGCGTCGACCTCCGCCATACGG
>JAKLHH010001158.1 GCA_022710245.1 Myxococcota bacterium | reverse complement strand
CTACGAGCTGGTCCCGGGCCAGGCGCCGCGGCTCGTGCTCGAGCCCTGGGACCTCGTCCTGCGCGGCAGCGGTGTCCCCTACGCCGGGGCCCGCCCGCTGGTGGTCCGCACCTGGGGTCGCCAGCGCCTGCTGGTCCTCGCGCGGCTGCTCCCGCACGCGCGGCGCGTCACCGTGCACCTCGTCGGCGCCGGCCTGCCGGCCTTCTACGTCCTCGACCTCGGCGGCGCGCAGCTGACGCTGGCGCTCTCCGGCTGGACCGACAGCGGCTGGGCTGGCATCTCCACCTTCGACCTCCTCGTCGCCGGGCACGTCGACGACCTGCTCGCGCAGCAGGTGCTCGTGGAGCTGCAGGCGGGGCCGTGCACCCTCGAGGAGCTCGAGGCCGCCTGCGGCCGCCCGCGCGGCGAGGTGCGGCAGGCGCTGCTCCTGCACCTGCAGCGCGGGGTGGTGGTCCACGACCTCGCCTCCGCGCGCTTCCGCCAGCGGCCGCTCTTCGCTCGCCCCCTCGACGCCGATCGCCTGCGCTACCGCGACGCGCGCGAGGAGGAGGCGCACCGCCTGCTCGAGGTGGAGGGACAGGTCAAGCTGACGCGGGTCCACGACCTCGGCGCCGAGGGCACGCGCATCGAGGGCGAGGTGGAGGACCGCAAGGCGCACCGCACCTACCGCGCCTCCTTCACGCTCGACCGCGAAGGCCGCACCGTCGACGCGAGCTGCACGAGCCCGCAGTTCCGCCGCGCCGGGCTGCGCGAGGGACCCACGGCGCCGATGATCGCGCTCCGCCTCCTCTACGCGCGGCAGCAGGCCGAGCTGGAGCGGGCGCGGGCGACGCCCGAGGGCCGGCAGCTGATCCGGGCCGAGACCCGCACGCTGATCCGGCGCGCGCGGGAGGAAGCGCCGCAGGCGCGCCGCGCGCAGAGCGGAGCGACCAAGGACAGCCCGCGCGCCGGCGCCACCACCTACCGCGTCTCGCTCGATGACCGCCAGGTGGTGGTGCGCTGGTCCGCAGAGGGCGAATTCTGGCGCATGCAGCGCCTCCACTTCGGCAAGGCCGAGGAGGCGCGCGAGGAGTACTTCCGGCGGCTCGGCGCGCTCGCCGATCGTGGCTTCATCGACGCGAGCGCGGGCGAGGCCGTCTGAGGCTGACGCGCGGGAGCGGCGCCGCACACGCCGGGCGGCGGTGCGGAGCGACCGTCTCCCACGAACAGGGATCGAGACAACCCGGGCGCGCGAGCGCCCGATTGACAGGGAGGCGCGAAGGGAGATAGCGTTCAAGCGCGAGATGGGAGGAGGAGCCGGTATCGTTAGCCTGTGCCCTGAGCACGGGGGCGGCGTCGCGCCGCCCTGGCCCGATCTCTGGCACTCTCCACAAGGTAGGCTGTTCGTGGTTTGCTCGGCCTGATGGGGTACCGTCGGGGTCGATAGCTGGACCAACCACGCAGCCGCGGTTTATCGGCCCCGACGGTACCCCATCAGGCCGGCAAACCGGTGAGCCTACCGTGTCCCATGTAGGAAAGTAGCGGAGCCGGCTCCTCCTCCTTCTCTTTCTCGCGCTTCACGCAGCTCCCCTCCTCCCCTGCAGGGTAGACCGCATGAGCGATCGACCGCTGAGCACCGACGGACAGCGCGCGGAGGGGAGCGGCGGAGCCGCGCCGCGCGCGGAGCGGAGCGACCAGGCACAGCTCGCGCCCGAGTGGGCCGAGCTCGCCGCCGCCGGCGGGGTCCGCGAGTGGGTGGAGGCCGAGCTGCGCCGGCGCGGGCTGATCGAGGAGGTGGACACCTCCCGGCTCACCGACGCGGAGCGCAAGCTCTTCAAGGCCCGTCGCGAGGAGGAGCGGCGCGTCCGCCGGCTGCTGCGCAAGGCGGCCTGGGCGAGCTACAAGCGCGGCAACCTGGTCCACCTCGGGGCGGGCGTCTTCTACCACGACACCGCCGACGCCGATCGCTTCGACCTCGACGACCCGGGGGCGCGGCGGCAGGAGAACGAGCTCCCCGAGCTGAAGGACGTGCAGGCGCTCGCACAGGCGCTCGAGCTCCCCCTGCCGCGGCTCCGCTGGCTCACCTTCCACCGCGAGGTCGACACCGGCACCCACTACCACCGCTGGACGGTGCCCAAGCGCGACGGCGGTGAGCGCCTGATCAGCGCGCCCAAGCCGGAGCTGAAGCGCGCGCAGCGCTGGATCGCGCAGCGGATCACCGAGCACCTGCCGGCGCACGGCGCCTCGCACGGCTTCCTCGCCGGCCGCTCCACCGCCTCGAACGCCGCGCCGCACGCGGCGGCGCAGCTGGTGGTCAAGCTCGACCTCCGCGACTTCTACCCGACGGTGACCTTCCCGCGCGTGAAGGGCGTCTTCCGCCGGGCCGGCTACGGCGAGCAGGTCGCCACGGTGCTCGCGCTCCTCTGCACCGAGGCGCCGCGCGAGGAGCTCGAGGCGCGCGGCCAGCGCGTGCACGTGGCGGTGGGGCCGCGCGCGCTGCCGCAGGGCGCGCCGACCAGCCCCTCGCTGACCAACGCGCTCTGCCGGCGGCTCGACGCGCGGCTCGACGGCCTCGCCCGCTACCTGGGCCTGCGCTACACGCGCTACGCCGACGACCTCACCTTCTCCTGGCACCAGGACGGGCGCGCCCAGGTCGGCAAGCTCCTCGGCGGGGTCCGCCGCGTCGTGCGCGAGGAGGGCTTCAGCCTCCACCGCGACAAGACGCGGATCATGCGCGAGGGCGGGCGGCAGAAGGTGACCGGGCTGGTGGTGAACGCGGCGGCCGGGCGCCCGCCGGCGCGGGTGCCGCGCGACGTGGCGCGACGCCTGCGCGCGGCGATCCGCAACCGCGAGCTCGGACGACCCGGGCGCGGCGAGAGCCTCGAGCAGCTGCGCGGACTGGCCGCCTACGTGCACATGACCGACCCCGAGCGGGGGCGCGCGTTCCTCGCGCGGCTCGACCTCCTCGCGGGCAAGAACGGAGAGGTGACGCCATGAGCTGGGACGTCCATCTGACCTACATCGAGGGCACCTCGAGCAAGTACTGGCGCGCGCGCGTCGACGGCTGCCGCCTCTTCGTCAACTTCGGGCGCATCGGCAGCGACGGCCAGACGCAGATCAAGGAGCTCGACTCGCCGGAGCGCTGCCA
>JAKLHH010001157.1 GCA_022710245.1 Myxococcota bacterium | reverse complement strand
CAGACCATGGCGTCCCCGGGCCGCGCGTCGGCCCGGAGCAGGTCCGGCCTGGCAGGCGCGAGGTCCGCGGCGCCATCGGAGGGGGGCTCGCTGGCGCAGGCGACGAGGAGCGGCGGGAGCACGAGCCAGAGGGCGCGCATGGCGGGACCATCGCACCGGAGGCCGCGGGCAGGCAAGCTGGCCGCGGCCGGGACCGCGCCGCGCCTCGGGCGACCTCCTCCCGTCCACCGGGAGGGGAGAGCGCGGCCTGGTCGAGGGGATCATCTGCGAGACAGGGACGATCAGCGGGCTCCCCGGCGCCGCCAGGGTCGCGCCCATCCGCTCCCTCGAGGTCAAGAGCGTCATGGAGCACCAGCCGGCCAGGGGCTGGGCCAGCCCCAGGCTCGCCAGGGCCATCGCCGAGAGCAAGGCCTGCGCCGGCCTGACCGAGCTGAGCCTGATGGCGGGCAGCGGCGACGGGATCGGCGCTGACGGCGCGGCCGCCCTCGCCTCGCTCCCGCTCCGCGAGCTCTCGCTCGGCGGTCAGCGCCTCGGCGCGGCGGGCATCGCCGCGATCGCCCGCATGACCGGGCTGCGAACGCTCCGCGTCTCGGTCGACGCGCTGGGGCCGGAGGGCGGTCGGGCCCTCGCCGAGGCCCCAGCCCTCTCCGGGCTGCGCGAGCTCGCGCTCCGCGAGTGCGACCTTCGCGACAGGGGGCTCCTCGCGCTGGCCGGCTCCACCCAGCTCGGTGCGATGCGGGTGCTCGAGCTCGGACGCGGAGATGGTCTCAACATGAAGACGCTCGCCCCGATGCTCCAGCGCTGGTCGCTCACAGGCCTGCGCGAGCTTCGCCTCAGCGCGCCGCTGCGCGCCGACGGCGCCGCCCTGCTCGCCAGGTGCAAGGCGCTGGCCGGCCTCGAGGCGGTGAGCCTGCGGGGCTGCCTGCTGAAGGCGGGCGCCGAGGCGCTCTCGCGGTGGTCCGCGCCGAACCTGCGAAGGGTCGACCTCCGGGACAACGGCCTCGACGCGGCGGGCATGGCCGCGCTCGCCAGGGGGCCGCTCCTCGCCAACGCTCGCGTCCTCGATCTGTGCCGGAACAAGTGCGACAACGACGGCGGCAAGGCGCTCGCCGAGGGCAAGTGGCTCGCCCATCTGCGCGAGCTGCACCTCCTCTACAACTGGATGGGCGTCGGTGGGCTGCGCGCCCTCCTCGAGCAGATGCCCGAGGCCGAGAAGCTGAGCCTCGGAGAGAACAACTACGGCGCCGAGGTCTTCAAGGTGGCCGCCCGCGGCCTGCTCCCGCGGCTGGACTCCCTCGACCACGGCGACGAAGGGGATCAGCGAGCGCTGGAGGCGTTCCTCGCGAGCGGCCACGCCCACCGCCTGGGCAGCCTTCGCATGAATCACGTCGAGATCCGCGCCGAGACCGTCGAGCTCCTGTCCCGGCTGCCGCTCCTCGAGGACCTCCACTTCACCTTCTGCGACTTCCGCCCGGGGACCATCGACAGGATGATGGAGCGCTTCGCCGGGATCGCCACCGCCTGGCCGGAGGTGAAGTCGGCCTCCTCCAGCGCCCTCAGGTGTCGACTCGTTCGGGAGGCCCTCAGCCTCCGCCAGCCCAGGACGCATGTGAGCGGCGCTCACCGGGCGGCGCAGCGCGGGATTCCGCGGCGCACCGGGCGATCCCGCGCAGCGCGCCGCCGATCGAGCCGCCGATCGAGACGACAGGCAAGCGCCCACGCGCTCCGAACTGAAACGATCTCGGCGGTCCTTGGCCGTCCGCTCGGCGGTCTTGAGCCGTCCGTGGAGGGTACCGACTTCGGGCCTGCTGGTCTGTCGCTTGCTTTCGAGGCAACGACACTGAAAGTCGACGACGTCGATGGGATCGCGGGGAGCGGTGGTGCCATCGACCATTTGACTTTGACAAGGAGGGGAGATGGGCGAGCGGATCAAGCAGCTGTCGGCGATCATTCTCTTCACGTGGGTCGCGGGGTGCGACGGGCCGGCGGAGCTCGCGAGCGGCGAGAACATCAGGGCGCTGACCTCGCTGACGCCGATCGAGCAGCTCGGCAAGGCCCTCTTCTTCGACGCGAGCCTGTCGAAGAACAAGAACCAGTCCTGCGCCACCTGTCACGACCCGGCGGTGGGCTTCACCGGCGGCAGCAGCGCGGCTGCCTCGCAGATCAACGCGGCCGGCGCGGTCTACCCGGGGAGCGACCCGACCCTCTTCGGGAACCGCAAGCCACCCTCGGCCGCCTACGCGGGGGACAGCGGCCTGCTGACCCACGACGCGGCCACCGGGACGTGGAGCGGCGGGATGTTCTGGGACGGCCGCGCGACCGGCAGCACGCTCGGCGATCCGCTCGCCGAGCAGGCCAGGGGCCCGTTCCTCAACCCGCTGGAGATGGCGCTGCCCTCCGCGGCGGTGCTGCGCACGCGGGTGAAGGCGTCGGCCTACGCCAGCCTGTTCACCCAGGTGTGGGGGGTCGGCTCGCTGAGCTCGACGGCGGATCTGGTCCACGACCGGGTCGGGCGTTCGATCGCGGCGTATGAGCGTTCGGCGGAGGTCAACCGGTACAGCTCCAGGTTCGACGCGTTCTGGCGAGGCGCCGTGGCCACGGGGCTCGATCCGACGCAGATCAGGGTGGCGAACTACACGGCCTACCAGAACCTCGGGCTGAGCAGCGTCGAGCTCTACGGCCTGGCGATGTTCGCGGACCCCGCGAGCGCCCACTGCGCGGCGTGCCACTCGCTCGAGCCGGGTTCGGCGGGCTACCCCCTCTTCACCGACTACACGTACGACAACATCGGGATGCCGCGGAACGAGAAGAACCCCTTCTACAAGAACCTCGCCTACAACCCGCAGGGCTCGGCGTGGGTGGACACCGGGCTCGGGGGCTACCTGAACACCGGCTCCGAGATGGGCAAGATGAAGGTGCCGACCTTGCGCAACGTGGACAAGCGCCCGTGGGCGAGCTTCGTCCGCGCCTATGGTCACAACGGCGCGCTCAAGTCTCTGACCGACGTGGTGCGCCTCTACCGCTGCCGCGCCATGGGGATGATGGGCGGCATGGGGATGGGCGGCATGGGGATGGGCGGGATGGGGGTGGGCGGCGACGGGCCGGGCGGCGTGGGGCGAGCAGGCATCG
>JAKLHH010001156.1 GCA_022710245.1 Myxococcota bacterium | reverse complement strand
GACCGCGACCATGCGGTGGACCGCGCCGCCGAGCGGCTGGCGGATCGCAGCTCCGCCGAGGCACGCCGGGAGGTGAGCGCCCCCGACCTGGCCGCGCCCGACCGTGGCGTGGATAGCCAGCCCCTCGACCTGACGCTCGCTCACTGACGCGTCACTCACACTGGTGCCCGGCTCACTGACGCGTCACTCACACTGGTGCCCGGCTCACTGACGCGTCACTCACTGACGCGTCACTCACACTGGCGCGTCACTCACACTGGTGCCCGGCTCGGCTCCCTGACGCGTCACTCACTGCCGCGTCACTCACACTGGCGCGTCACTCACACTGGTGCCCGGCTCGGCTCACTGACGCGTCACTCACTGACGCGCCACTCACACTGGCGCGTCACTCACACTGGTGCCCGGCTCGGCTCACTGACGCGTCACTCGCACTGGTGCCCGGCTCGGCTCACTGACGCGTCACTCACTGACGCGTCACTCACACTGGCGCCCGGCTCACTGACGCTCGGCTCATGAGCCGACGCGCTGACGCGCCGCTCGCTCGCTCCCCGAGGTGTGGTCCGCGGGGACGCGGCTGGCCGCCTCAGTTCCCTGCCTCGCTGGCCACGTGCGCGCGCAGCCGCGAGGGCAGGACGACCAGGAAGTCCGAGGGAGAGGCGCCGAACTGCGCGGGGAGGTGGGAGACGTCGGAGATCGCGCGACGGATGGTGGGGAGCCCCCGCCCGATCTGGTCGATCAGCCCCAGCGAGCGAGCGGCGGCGGCGAGGATCGGGTTGCGCGGGAAGGAGACGCCGCCGTGCTGCGCGAGGTGCTCGAGCGAGAGCGAGACCGGCATCCCGCCGGGGCTCCAGACCTCCATGCGGTCGTCGTAGATGCGGAGCACGGTGCGCCCGCTGAGGCGGTAGTCACGGTGCACCAGCGCGTTGAGCACCGCCTCGCGCACCGCCGCTTGAGGGTACTCGGGCTCGGCGTCCTCGGGGCGGACCAGGTTGGCGACGTTCTGGGTGTGCTCGCGGGCGAAGGAGAGCGCCTGGCCAAGGAGCGCCCCGAGCTTCCCCTCGAGGTCCCGCCGCTCGACGATCGGGTCCGCCATCTTGGTCCCACGGATGCGCACCGCGGCGAGACCCCACTCCGGGTGCAGGACCTGCGGCTGCACGCCGAAGAGGATCAGCCCGGCGACGGTGGGCACCGCGCGGCCCCCCGCGCTGGCGAGGAGCCCGAAGGTGGTCGCCACCTGCTCTGACGGCATCGACTCGACGAGCTGCGGTGCGCGCTGGCGCAGGTAGCTCTGCATCGTCTCCTGGTCGAGGTCGAAGACCTCCGCGCCGGGGACGGGGCTCCGCTCGAAGGCGACCGGGGAGGGGGGGACCATGGGGCCATTATCCATGAGCCAGGCGGGCGTGACCATCCCCGCGGCGGACCCGGAGCGCTGACGTGCCGCGTTTGCGGCCGGAGCACCGCCACGTCGGTCCACGGCGCAGCCACGAGCGCCGCGTCGTCGGAGCGGCGCCGCGAGGGGCACGAGCCGCGTTCGGGCCACGAGCGCCGCGCTCGCGGTCGGAGCGGCGCCGCGTTCGGGCCACGAGCGCCGCGTTCGCGGTCGGAGCGGCGCCGCGTCGGGCCGTTTGCGGTCGGAGCGTCCGCAGGACGCGAGCCGGGCGAGCTCCTAGTGCACGTGATCGAAGCTCGTCGTGTAGTCGACGGAGGCCGCCGGGAAGTGCCACTGGGAGGCGACCGCACGGTAGCAGGAGAGGAGCTGCGCCCCGATCCCATGGCCACGGACCTCGACCCGCGCCACGCCGCTCTTGCTGACCTGCACCTGGAACTCTGCCCGGCTCCCAGCCGCGAGCGTCTCCCCGCGCCGCTCGGCGAGCTGATCGCAGGCGGTGAGCGTGCTGCGGTTGCGACGGTAGACCTTCAGCGCCAGCGCGGTCTTCACGTCGTCGACCTGGGTGCCGAGGCGGTCCGCGAGCGTGCTCCCCGCCCCCACCTTCGGCACGTGGTCCTCAGGCAGCGCTTCGCGTCGCGCTGGCCCGGGGCGCGGCCGGCGCACCTCGATCGGCGGCAGCGGCTCGAGCCGGCGGGGCTCGGCTCGACGTGGCTCGGCCGGGTTGCGCTCCTTGCCTGGGTCCTGGCCGGGCTCGACCGGCAATCCCACCGAGGGCGGCTGCTCCCGCGGTCGGGCTTGCAGCTCCGCCGTGAGGTTGCTCGGGCGCTCGCGGCGGAGCACGAGCACCGCCGCTGCTGCCATCATCATCACCCCGCCGAGGATCGCCACGTAGAGCGGCCAGCGCGCCGCCTGCGGCGGTGCCGGCGTGGCCTCCGGCGCGGGGAGCGGCTGCGCGATGGAGACCGGCTCGGGGGCGAGCGCGACCGCGGCCAGCGCGCCGCCGTGCGCCTCGACCGCGGCGCCGTGGATCAGCCGGAGGTGGCGCGTGCTCGAACCGGCACGGTCGGGCAGCGGGGGAGGGAGGTCGCCCTCCAGGTGCGGCTCGTTGAGCGCGCTCTGCAGCTCCTCCACCGCGACGATCGGCATCCACATGCCGAGGCCCTTGCGCCAGACCAGGTCCTCGGCGCCGGCCTCGCCACGCCGGATGCGCAGCCTCAGCTCGCTCGAGCCGAGCGGGCCCGCCTGCCGGCCGCCGACGGCGAGGTACCACTCGCGCTCGGGGCGCGGCGGCGGCTCCGTGCGCGCCCGCGGCAGCTGCTCCCAGCTGGGCGGCGCCTCGGCGCTGAGCCGCCGCTCGCGACCGCTCGGGGGCAGCTCGCCGCTCAGGCGCCGCTCGTGACCCGGGAGCTCGGGAGCGGGACCCGGCAGCGCCGGCGGCAGCTCGCGGCTCTGGGAGTCGCGCTGCAGCTCGCTGCTGCGCTGGCCGCCCGGCAGGAGCCCGGAGCCGCGGCGACGAGGCAGGAGCCCGGAGTCGCGTCGCTCTGCTGACGGGAGCAGCTCGCTGCTCCGTCGCTGGCGCCCTGGCGGCAGCTCGCTGCTGGGGCGGCCGCGGACGGCGGAGTGGCCGCCTCCCGTCCGCCGCGGCAGCTGCACCTCGAGCACCGCCGCGCAGTGCTTGCAGCGGAGCCGCACCAGCTTCCCACGGACCAGGGCATCCGCGATCTGGTAGCGCGTCCCGC
>JAKLHH010001155.1 GCA_022710245.1 Myxococcota bacterium | reverse complement strand
CTCGGCGGCGTGGCTGGTCCCGCCGAACGCCTCCCGCGGATGCGCGATGGGGGTCGCGCTCCGCCGGCGGATCTGGACCTCGGCCTGGGAGCCCTCGAGGTACGGCGCCACCGAGTCCTTGAGCGACACCAGGCGGAAGGGCAGGTCGGAGCCGCCGTCGGGCTTCTCGAAGATCAGGTTCTCGTCGACGACCAGCCCGGCGTGCTCGAGCAGCTTGATCCGCTTGCCGCGGGTCGAGGAGATGACGGTCCCCTTGGCCGAGAGCTCGACGTCCCTCAGCTGCTGGCGGGTCTTCTTGATCAGCAGCAGATCGCCGAAGGCCATCGACCCGGACGGCAGCGCGATCTGGTCGGCCTGCTTGACCCTCGTCGTGGCCACGGGGTCGCTGATCCGGCCAAGCACCGCGTCAGCCTCGAAGCGCCCGGTGAAGAACACGGGGTAGCTCCGCCGCGTCCCCGCGCTCCGGTCGCCGAGGTCCCGCAGCACGGAGTAGAGCGTCGACCAGCAGTTGGTCGAGGTGCACACCTGCCTGTCGACCGGCGCGGTCGGGCTGCCGAAGGCGCCGGTCCGTCCCTCGTTGATCTGAGGCACGTCCAGGTTGGTGTAGTTGAAGACGCGGCCATCGAGCGCCTGGATGGCGGGGCTCATGAAGTCGATGAGGCGATAGTCGGCGCGCCCGCTCCTCGGCCGGGAGGCGCTCACCTCGCCGTAGAGCTTCCGCACGTCCTGGAACTGGTCCGGCGTGAGCGCCTTGAAGACGAAGTCCAGGCTCTGCGTGCAGCCGGGCTGCGCCAGGCGGTAGGCCTGGTACTCGATGGTGGCGCGCCCCTGACTGGCAGCCAGCCGGTTGTACTCCTCGACCCGCGCCAGCTTGAAGTCGATCGGCGTGCGAGCGGCGCGACGCGACACATCGCAGAAGCCCACCTTCGCCGCGAGCGCGGGGTGAGAGAGGATCGCGAGTGAGAGGACGCAGGCGACGAGAAGGAGCTTGCTCCCGGTGGGTCGCGGTTGGCGCATCGAAGACCTCCCTGCAGCTGAGAGGTGGTCGAGCAAGCCCCGCGCCAGGTAGAGGCGGTGCAGTTTCGCGACCATGCCGGCCACTGGCCGGTGCACCCTTCACTGCCGTCGGTCAGCTGGACAGCGTGGTCGCCAGCGGTGCGATCCGGCTGACGGCTGAGGCGCCACTCAGGTGGCCACTCCTTGATCCTCGGAGGTCAGCCTCGGTCCGGAAGTCCCCGGATCAGCGGCCTCTGGCCTCTGGCCCACGCCCTGCATTGACGGCCGGCAACCATCAACCAAGACGACGCTCGCGGCATCGGAGGCCCTCATGCGCAAGACCATGAAGCTGATCTCGTCCCTCGTCCTCGGCGGAATGCTCGCCCTTCCGGTCGCCGCCAGCGCCGCGACTCCCCCTGGCAAGCAGCCTGTCACGCAGGCCAAGCCTGCCGTGGCGTCGCAGCGGAGCCAGTGGCAGCACGTGACGATGGTCGGCACCACGGGCAGCGGCGCGATCCGAGAGGTCTCGAACTTCTCCATGCGGCCCAGCGGCAACGGCGTGCAGATCCGGAACTCCGATGGCTCCAGCGTGACCATCGAGGCCTGGCGCGCGCGCCGCATCCTGCAGACGGGGCTCGACAGCAGCCGCGGGCTCTACTACTGGCGGCGGTAGCTCGCCGCTCGCCGCTCGCCGCTCACCGCTCACCGCCTACCGCCTACGGCCTACGCGAGCTCGCGCGTCGCCAGGGCGGCGCGAGCGCCTCAGCGCGGGGCGATCTTTCCAGCGCTGATCAGATCGACTGCGTAGTGCACCGCCGCGTCCTCCTCGAAGCGATAGCGCTGCAGCACCTCGTAGGTGAGCGGGAAGTCCGGCGCGAGCAGCTTCGCGCGCGGCTCTCCGGGCAGGAAGATCTGCGCCGAGTTGGAGATGCTCCCCGACAGCCGTGACCCGGGGAGCGTGAAGGGGGTCATCTCCATCGGCGTGTTCGGCGCCTGCGAGGACGGCACGCCGACCACGCGCGCCCCGAACGCGCGCAGGTAGAACATGAAGTGGAACGCCGCGCTGTAGGTGTCCGCGTCGCAGAGGACGACCAGCACCGGCGGCGTGTAGATCGGCTTGCCCTGCAGGCGCTCGAGCCGCGCCGCGAAGGACATCTGCTTCTGCCGGTACTCGGCGAGCTGCCGGCGCCGCCTGGCCTGCGCGCCCTCCTGCTTCTCCTCCTCGAAGACGTAGTCGCCGACCTCGAGCGCCGGCTCCTTTCGCTCGCGCCGCTGGGCCGCGAGGCTGGTCTGGAGCTTCTCGAGGTAGAGCTGCGAGAGCACGGTGACGAACTCGCCGGGCAGCCGCTGCCGGTAGAGCGCGTCGCCGAGCATCATGTAGAGGAACGGGAGCACCGTCGGTGTCATGCCGCCGCCGTTGCCGCGGAGGTCGACGATCAGGTTCCGCGTGCGCTTGCGCTGCATCTCGCGGAGCAGCTGTTCGGCCGGCTCGAGGAACGAGGGGATCCCACGGATCGCCGCCTCCAGGTCCTCCGGCATCGCGCGTCCCTCCTGCTGGTACTGCCGCGCGAGCCACGACCTGGCGTCGCCGATCTTGTAGCGGTGGGCCATCTCGAAGGCCTCGCGGCCCATCACGCTCGCGACGCGGAAGTAGGCGACGGACTCCTTCTCGAGGACGCGGGAGCAGAAGGGCGCGTCGGCGCGCGCCAGGCGATCCCAGCGACGGGGAGGGGTGCGCCAGGCGTCGTGCTTCCTCGTCGTCGAGACCGCCGGCGCGACCTTGCGCTGGGTGCGGGCGCCGGCCGGCGAGCCGAGCTCGTAGGAGATCGCCGCGCGCGGGTCGAGGCGGGGCAGCAAGCGCGCGAGGAGCTGGGGGCTCACCGCCGCGCGCCTCAGCATGGCGTGGGCGTGGTAGGCGTTCTCGAGGGCGACCAGGCGGCCGAGACGCGCCTCGAGCTCCGCCACGGGCACGCCGTTCACCCGCTGCAGGAGCCAGCCCTGCGTGCCGTCGAGCGCCGCGAGGTCGGAGGCAGCGAGGTGCAGCCCGCGGTCGCTCACCTCGAAGCGGATGGGGAGCGTGTCGGCGGGGGCCTTCCAGGACCGAGACTCGAGCTGCAGCCGCGTGTGTCCGTCTTC
>JAKLHH010001154.1 GCA_022710245.1 Myxococcota bacterium | reverse complement strand
GAAGATGGTCAAGGGCAACCACATGCTCAACACCATCCAGGGCGAGGCCTCGCCGGACGGTCTGCCCCAGCTCAAGCTGAAGCCCTTCGTCGAGGCGTTCGGCCTCAAGCTCTACGACCGCGCCGTCCCCGGGCTCGTCGGCCGCGCCGCCGCCGCGCAGCGCATGAACGGCCTGCGCAACATCGCCGGCGCCTTCCAGGCCGCCGCGCGCGAGCAGAAGGCGGTCCTCGAGGACCTGCGGGCGAACAGCCCCTCCGCCGACAAGCTCTGGGTGACCTACCAGATGGCCGAGGCGAACCTCCGCGGCCACGAGCGCATCTACAACGCGCAGGCGCGCCGCGCCCGCGCCCTCGCCAAGATCGTCGCGCTGCGCGCCAAGGGCGCGTCGAAGTCCGAGATCGCGAGCGCGTGGCGCGAGGTGCGCTCCGCGAAGTCGGACGCCCGCATGGCCGAGTCGAGCATGAAGTCCACGGTCAGCATGCAGGGCATCTGGCGGACGCTGACCTGGAGCGACGCGATCCAGTACAAGGGCTACGTGCACGGCGGGCAGGACACCGCGAAGCAGAAGTTCATCGCGGAGAAGCTCGGCAAGCAGGGCGCGGCTGACTACGCCCAGAAGAGCGCCCAGGCCGGCGAGCTCTTCAAGCGCCAGATGGTCAACTTCTACGGCCGCGCGATGACCGCGCTGAAGGCGGTGGACGACGCCATGGCCCCGAAGCCCGCGGCTGGCGCCCCGGCGGCCGGCGTCACCCCGGCGGCCGGCGCCGACGCGCGTCGCATCCCGGTGAACGCACCTCCGGCGGGCGTTCACGCCCGACGGCCTGGGCGGTAGACGACCCCAGCAGAGCAGAGCCGAGCCACGCAACGCACACTCTCTGGAGACGACATGCACCGCCACCTGCCGCACCTCCGCAACGTTTCGCTCCTGGTCGCCGCCGCGCTCCTCTGCTGCACGCTGATCGAGAGCAGCGCCCGGGCCCAGTACTCGGTCACCGACCACTGGTCCTACGACCTCGGCGCGCTCCGTGAGGCCGACTGGCAGTCGCTCGGTCGCGAGCTGGTGCCGCAGTCGTTCCGCGGCTCGCTGGCGCTGGTCTTCCCCGACGGACGCGCGCCCATCACCAACCCGAAGATCGTGGAGAAGTGGATCAAGCGCGGCGCGCCGCTCAGGGCGGTGGCCTTCCCCGGCATCACCGGCGACGCGGCGGCCTCCTGGGCGCTCGCCAAGCAGGTCGGCATCGCCAACCAGCGCGCCGACGGCAAGCCCTACCCGGTGCTGGCGGTGAACAGCGGCTGGACCGACTGGTTCTCCGCCTTCGGCACCAGCGTCGAGTACACCACCATGCGGCCCGCGATCGACGCGGGGCGCGCCTGCACCACCGAGCCGATCTCGGCCCGCGTGGCCGAGCTGCTGAAGACGCGCTTCGCCAAGAACCCGGCGAAGGTGGGCCTCGTCGGCCACAGCGCTGGCGGCTACTACTCGGCCAACGTCGCCCACCTGCTGCCGACCGAGCAGCAGGAGAGCGTGGTCGTCTACAACCTCGGCCTCGCCGCCAACGTCCCCAAGCGGGTCAACGCGGTGCAGTACGTCGGCACGCGGGACACCCTCGGGCAGGTCAACAGCACGGGGAGCGCGCTCGCCGCCAAGGGGACGCGGATCGTCGCGGGGCTCTCGCACCTCGGCGGCGACCTCTGGCAACTCGGCGACTCGATGAACTCCAAGCGCTGGGAGGTGGAGCCGCTCGCCACGCTGTTCCCGCAGCGCGGTCAGCCCCTCGCCTCCCAGGCGCCGCGCGCTGAGCGGCTGCGCGACGTGGCCAAGGACCTGGAGACGCGGGCGAAGGCAGCGCGGAAGGTGGCGGAGCAGAACCGGGCGTCGGCTGGCGCTCGCGGCGTCCTCTCCATGAAGCTCGACCACGACGCGACCATGCTCAAGCTCTCGGCCGAGCGCGCCACCGCGCTGGCCGATCTGCAGAGCGCCCACGAGGCGAAGGACACGGGGGCGGCGGCGGCGGCGAAGGCGCGGCTGCAGGCGAACGGACAGGCGCGCCAGGTGGCGGGGCAGCGGCTGAGCCAGGCGCGCGGGATGCTGCGCAACCTCGGCACCGACTCGATGGACTTCTCCGGGATGCTCCTCGCGGAGACCTGGAACACCGCGATGAACCCCATGGTCGCCTACAGGAAGGTGATGCACGGCACCATGGCGATGATGAGCCTGGGGACCAAGACGATGCAGATGATGATGCACAACCCGCTGGTGAACCCCTGGGCGGCGTTCATGAGCTCGACGCCGCGCCCGCGCTCCTCGGCCCGCACCTCGACCACCCGCTAGAGCTCCTCTCTCGCTCTCTTCCCACTTCTTCAGTCTCTGCTCCACGCACGCGATCGACGTCCACGTCGCAGGGGACCAGTGGACACCCCTCGCGCCGTCCTGGACCTCGCCGGCCCTGAAGTAACTTCGACCTTCGTCGCGACCGTCGACGATAAGTCATTCCGTCGACGGCCTCACAGCCTCCTCGCTCCGCCTGCCAACGCCGACAGCGAAAACCGAAGTCATTCCGTCGACGGCTCACAGCCCCATCGCCTCGCGCTGTCCTGGACCTCGCGGACACTGAAGTAACTTCGACCCTGGTCGCGAGGGTCGACGATACTTCAGGGTGCCAGGGTCCTTCACGGCCACTCCTCGGCGCTCCAGGTGAAAACCCGGGAAGGAAACCCGCCCGTTGCCTGTAAGCACACCAGGCGGAGCTTCTGCCCGCGCGAGACAAATGTCGCGACCGCTGCAGGCGCGGCAGGCTCTCCGACCTCCTCCTGACGCCCTCTCGCCGCCTCCGCTCGATCCCGTGTGATCTCACCCGCCTCCCCACCCGAAGTGCTGGCACTCCGGCTGCAACACCTCCTCCCGTAGCCTGGAGGGCACCATGGTCTGCAAGCTTCCGATGGTCGAGATCGGTGAGTTCTCCGT
Organism: Myxococcota bacterium; assembly: GCA_022710245.1. Next base: position 167 of record JAKLHH010001154.1, on the reverse strand, counting down.
CACCCGCACCGAGCTCCAGCTGGTCGAGTGGGCGCAGCTCGAGGAGCTCCGTCGCGAAGAGCACGCGAGGCGCCAGGCCGGCGCCGACCCGGTGCTGATCGAGCGCTTCGCGCCGATCCCGTGGTCCGGCAGCGAGCTCACGCGCTCCGCGGCCGCGCACCTCAGCG
>JAKLHH010001153.1 GCA_022710245.1 Myxococcota bacterium | reverse complement strand
AGCGCAAGTACGAGGGGCTCAGCGGCGTGAAGCTCCTCATCGTGCAGCCGCTCAACCACCGGCAGGAGCCGACCGGTGACCCCATCGTCGCGGCGGACACCGTCCGCGCCGGGCCCGGCGAGCTGGTCTACCTGACCCAGGCCCGCGAGGCCGCCAACGCGCTCGACCCCTCCTTCGTGCCCGTCGACGCGGCGATCATCGGCATCGTCGACGAGCTGGACGCGCGGCCATGAAGCTCTGCCGCGTCAAGGGGACGGTGGTCGCCACCGCCAAGCAGCCGGTCTACGAGGGGCAGAAGCTCCTCGTCGTGCAGCCGCTCGACGGGGACTGCCAGGAGCAGGGGCACTCGTTCCTGGCCGTGGACCGTGTGCAGGCAGGGGAGGGCGACCTGGTCCTGGTGCTCTCCGAGGGCAACGGCGCGCGCCAGCTCTTCCAGATCGCGAAGCTGCCGATCCGGTCAGTGATCGTCGGCGTCGTCGATCGCGTCGATACGCAGTGAGCACGCGATGAGCGAGCACCGTCCAGTCAGCGAGCCGCAGCTCCGCCAGGAGCTGGCCGCGGCCTCCGCGCGCCTCTGGGAGCGCGGCTGGGTGGCGAACCACGACGGCAACCTCTCGGCCCGCCTGCCGCGCGGCCGCCTCCTCTGCACCCCGACGGGGGTCTCCAAGCGCGACCTGAAGCCGGACGCGCTGCTGGTCCTCGATGAGAGCGGCAAGGTGCTCTCGGGCAAGGGGCGGCCCTTCTCGGAGCTGAGCCTGCACCTCGCCTGGTACCAGGCGAGGCCCGACGTGATGGCCGTGGCGCACGCGCACCCGGTGACCGCCACCGGCATGGGCGTGGCGGGCGCCGGCCTCCTCGACCAGCCGCTGCTCCCCGAGGCGGTGGTCAGCCTCGGGCCGGGGGTGCCGACGGTGCCGCTCTCCGCGCCGGGGGGCGATTCCGTGCAGGCCGCGGCCCCCTACCTCGATGATCACGACGCGCTCCTCCTCGCCGGGAACGGCGTCCTCACCTGCGGCGCGGACGTGGAGCAGGCCTACCTGCGCCTCGAGCTGGTCGAGCACCTGGCCCGCATCGCGCTCGCCGCGCACCAGCTCGGCGGCGTGCGACCGCTCCCGGCGCACCTGCTCCCGGCGCTGCTCGCCGCCCGCGCGCGTGCGGGTCTCGGCCCCGAGGCTCGCGGCCGCGCCGGAGCCGTCCCCGCCGCCCCTGCAGCGAGCCCGTCGGACCTGGAGCGCATCGTGCGAGACGAGCTGAAGCGGGTGCTCAAGGGCTAGCGACAGGCGCCGCCGGTGCGAGGCGCTCGTGATGAGCCCCGGACGTGGGTCCGCGCTGTTCTCGTGAAGTCCATCGACGGCGGCGGCATCACCGCGTAGCAGGCAGCTCCCGCCCGGAACTTCGGCGTCCGCGGCGACACCAAGGAGGGTGCCGCAGAGCCCGCATCTCACCCTCGGCCTTGTCCTCGCGCTGACCGGCTGCGCCGGCAACGTGGCAGCGCCCGCCCGTCCTCCGGTCGCCCCCGCGTCCATGGCGGCGTCGCACGGGCCGCTCGTCCTCGAGGGACCCACGCCCGCCAGCGACGCGCGCGAGTGCAGCGTCTGGGATCGCGCGATGGGACCCGTCAGCGCCGCGCTCTCCATCCCTGGCCGACCGACGATCGCCTGCCGCCTCGGCGGCTCCCCGGTCAGCGAGCTGGAGGCGCGGGCACGAGCCGCCGTCGCGGGCTGTCTCTCCGCGAGTCGCTGGATCGGCGCCTTGCGCGTGACCTTTCGCGTCGAGCCGTCAGGCCTCGCCTCGCGCGTCGCCGTCGAGGCGGGCGCGGAGCTGACGGTGGAGGCGGCGCGCTGCGCGAGGCGCCTCGCGCGGGTGGCGATCCGCCCGCCGGGCTGCCGCCTGGAGCAGACGATCGAGATCGTGCGGCTGGGGCTCGCCGAGTGACGGCGAGGCGACCGGGTCGATCGACTCAGGCAACGCCCGAAACGTAGAACACGCGTACACGGCCGCGGTTCACGGGCGACTGGCGACAGCGCTCTATCACGGGGCTGAGGCGGAGGCGACCCGCTCAAGGGGGGCGCTTCTCTCCGCCTCAACCTGGGGCGCCCGCGAACCGCGGCCTGCGGCCGGGACGAGACATACATCACCATGGAGCAAGACGAGCAACGGCTGTCCAGAGACGGTGAGCGCGGCTAACTCCGTGAGGCACGACCTCGGTAAAGCGATTGCGCCCCGTCGACGGACTTCAACCTATGCGGCACTGACCGCGAATGCTCGATTGAGACAGCTCGTTGCCCGCTGGTCCATGGTGCTGTTCATCGGCGCTCAATTCAGCGCGCCACTGGAGACTTCTGCTCTTGACGGGCGGCCACTTCATGCTCGGAGTTAGGGCCGGTTGTGGTGGCTTGCCGCGAGGCGGCTCGGCTGGCGATCACTCGACGGCTTGCGCAGACCCGCGGCGCCTCTCACGCTGCTCGTGCAACCCACCCGGCAGCAGCGAGCCAGCGTCAGGCCGCTTTGCCGTCGAAGCTGCGGTCATCGGTGGGCAGGTTCGACCGCGGGTGCTCTCCAACACATCGAAGATCGGTCTGGTCCGGGTGGAACGGCCCTTGCTCTCCTCGCGGGCAGGTCGTGAGGACCGAAGCCGAACGCGAAGCCGAAAGCGAGGAGACCATGAAGAAGCTGATGACGACGAAGACCTGGATCCTGAGCAGCGTGACCGTGCTGGCGTCCGCCATGGCGTTGAGCCTGGCGATGCCCGCCTGCGGCGAGGGGGAGCTCGGCAGCGAGGACGAGGCCGCCGACGAGTCCGGCGCGGAGCGCGAGGTCACCGCGAACGGGACGCGGTACTGCCAGTGGTTCCGCATGAGCCTCACCTGCAAGATCGTCAACCCGTCGGAGTACCAGTACGGGAGCCACAAGTTCACGTACGGGCGGGCGAAGTTCTGCTGGGCGGGCTCGCTCAAGGCGCCGACGGACATCTGCTACAAGGACCAGCAGTTCGGCGAGGCGACGTTCTACGGCTGGAACCAGCCCGCCACCTGCGAGAGCAAGGCGCCCTACCGGCCGGCGACGCTGGCCGGCGCGCCCCGGTGCGCCATGGGCACCACCATCGGCGCCAAGGACGCGAACACCTACCAGG
>JAKLHH010001152.1 GCA_022710245.1 Myxococcota bacterium | reverse complement strand
CCCGCCCCGCGTGCCCGCAGCGGGCACCGACGGACGCGGTCTGCACCGCGTGAGCCCGCGAGGACATGCGGGGTGGGGAGGGGCCCGCGAGCGGGGGTCCCCGCGCGCTGCCGACCTTGATTGTTGCGGATCGCTGAAGCGGAGTTAGGAGTTAGGCGCGGGGCGTTGACGCCCGCAGCGGCCCGGCGCCAGAATGCGCCGGACCACGACCCCTCACCGAGGAGCACCGATGCCCCGCCCTCCTGCCGCCCAGCGCACCCTCGCCTTCGGCGAGACGATCTTCAGCCAGATCAGCGCCCTCGCCCTGCGACACGGCGCGGTGAACCTGGGCCAGGGCTTCCCCGACTTCCAGCCGCCCGACTTCGTCCTCGCCGCGGCGATCGACGCCGTCGCGGGGGCCGACCAGCAGTACGCGCGCGGCGCCGGCCACCCGGAGCTGGTGCGCGCGCTCGCCGAGTCGGCCAGCCCCTCCTTTGGTCGCGAGCTGGATCCGATGTCCGAGATCACGGTGACCGTGGGCGGCACCGAGGCGCTCTTCGCCAGCGTCCTCGCGGTGGTCGACCCCGGCGACGAGGTGATCCTGATCGAGCCCTTCTACGACTGCTACCCCGCCGACGTGGCGATCGCCGGCGGGACCGCGCGCCACGTGCCGCTCCGGCCGGACGCGAGCGGGCGCTGGGTCCTCGACGGCGACGAGCTGCGACGGGCGTTCTCGCCCCGCACCAAGCTGCTGATGATCAACACGCCGCAGAACCCCACGGGCAAGGTCTTCACCCGCGAGGAGCTCGCGCTCGTGGCCGGCCTCTGCCTCGAGCACGACGTCTACGCGATCGCCGACGAGGTCTACGAGCAGATCGTCTTCGACCGACGGGAGCACGTGCGCCTCGCCTCGCTGCCCGGGATGGCGGAGCGGACGCTGACCATCGGCAGCGCCGGCAAGACCTTCTCGGTGACCGGCTGGAAGATCGGCTGGGTGATCGCCAGCCCCGAGCTCTCGCTCGCCGTCCGCCGGATGCACCAGTGGATCCCCTTCGCGGTCGCCACGCCGCTGCAGCTCGCGGTGGCCGCGGCGCTGCGCGAGGCGGCGCGCCGCGACTACTACGCCTGGCTCCGGCGCATGTACCAGGCCAAGCGCGACCACCTGGTCGGCATCCTGATGGGCGCGGGCCTGGCGCCGCTCGTCCCCGAGGGGACCTACTTCATCATGGGCCAGACGGCGCGGCTCGGCTGGGACGATGACGCCGCCTTCTGCCGCGAGCTGATCACCCGCGCGGGCGTGGCGGCGATCCCGCCGGGCGTCTTCTACTCCGAGGAGCACCGCGAGCTGGCGCGGCACCTCGTGCGCTTCTGCTTCTGCAAGAGCGAGGAGACGCTCCGCGCGACCGGCGAGCGCCTCGCGGGCGCCTCGCTGCACCGCTGAGGCGGCGGCCCCCGAACAGCGCTTTCCCGGCGACGGGCAGCTGTGCCACACTCCCCTCCGGGACTGGGTGGGGTCGATGACAGCATCGGAGTGGATGAGCCTCCTCGCCTGCGGCGGGATCCTGGCGCTCGCGCTCGTCGTGCTCCGCCACGCGACGCGGAACCCGCTCGCGCTCCCGCTGGGCCTCTGGAGCGTCGACCTCTTCATCTGGAACTTCGCCACGCTGGCCTACGCGCTCTCGGGCAGCCGCTCCTGGCACTACCTGGACGTCACCTTCTCGCCCTTCACCCCGCCGCTCGCGCTCCACATCGTCCTCGTCTTCGTCGGAAAGCTGCGGCCGTTGCGCGGCGTCCTCGTCCTCGCCTACCTGGCGTTCACGCTCCTCTCTCTCTCCTCGGCGGCGGCCTTCCTCTGGCGGCCGGCGGGCGCCTGGATCGAGTCCAGCGAGTGGTCGCTCGTCTACCTGATCGCGTGGGCGCCGCTGATCGTCCTCGCGCTGACGCTCCTCGTCCGCCACCTGCGCAGCACCGAGGACCTCGACGAGCAGCTGCGCACGCGGCTGATCATCGCCGCCCAGGCCGTGGGCGGCCTGCTCGGCTCCACCGAGATGTGGAACGACCTCCTCGCCTTTCCGGGCCTCGGCCACCTCGGCTCGCTGGGCGCCAGCGGGCTCCTCGCCATGGTGGTGCTGCGCTTCCGGCTCCTCGGACGCTCGCTCTCGGCGGGGGTCGCCGCCTACGCGCTCACCGTGGCCGCGCTCGGCGTCTTCGGCTACCTGGCGCTCTTCAAGTGGCTCGGCAGCAAGCCCGCGCTGCTCGTGCTCGGCGTCGCCGGCCTGACGCTCGCGCTCCTCGCGGTGGCCTGGGACGTGGTCGCCGCCGTGGTGCGCTGGCTGGAGCGGATGCGCGGCCTGGCCGAGAAGGGGCGCCTCTCGGCCCAGCTCGCCCACGACGTGCGCAACCCGCTGGCCGCCCTCAAGGGCTCGCTGCAGTACCTCGACGAGGAGGCGGCGCGCGGGCGGCTCGCCGCAGAGCACCGCGAGTTCGTGGAGCTCGCCGGCGCGCAGGTGCGCCGGATCGAGGAGGTGGTGGAGAACTACGTCCGCCTCGGCGCCGAGCCGCGGCTCCGCCCGACCGCGGTCAACGAGGTGGTGCGCGGCGTCCTCGCCGCCTCCGCGATCGCCGCGCTGCCGGGGCGCGAGCGGGTGGAGCTCCGCGCCGAGCTCGCCGAGGAGCTGCCGCCGTGCACGGCGGACCCCGAGCTCCTCGCCGTCGTCCTCGAGAACCTGGTGCGGAACTCGGTGGAGGCGATGCCCGCCGGGGGCGTGCTCACCGTCCGCACGGGCCGCGCCGCGGACGGCGGCGTGAGCATCGCCGTCGAGGACACCGGTCAGGGGATGGACGCCCGTCAGCTCGCGCAGGCGTTCGATTACCTCTACACCACCAAGGCGACGGGGAGCGGGCTGGGCCTGCCGTTCGTCCGCCGCGTGATCGAGCGCCACGGCGGTGACGTGCGCGCGACCAGCGTCCTCGGCAAGGGGACCGTGATGAGCCTGCGGCTGCGCGCCACCGCGGCGGCGGCCTCGCAGCAGGAGGGCTAGAGCAGTGACCTGCGCCGAGACCGTGCTGATCGTCGACGATGACCCCGCCGTGGGGAGGGTCCTCAAGGCGCTGCTGGAGCAGGACGGCGTCGAGGCCGTCGCGGTGCGCTCGGGC
>JAKLHH010001151.1 GCA_022710245.1 Myxococcota bacterium | reverse complement strand
CCTCGCCGCTCGCGCGCCCCGAGAAGTCGGTGAAGAAGGCGAGGATGAAGCTGGTCGCGCCCAGCGCCCCGGTGGCACCGACGAGGATGTTGGTGATCAGCCGGCGACTCGCGAAGGAGTCGTAGCCCTCCTTGGTCGGCGTGGCGTTGTAGTCCGAGCGGGCCTTGGAGGTCAGCGCCCCCATGGCAGCGACGGCGCCGCCTGCGGCGACCGTCAGCGCGACCCCGGACCAGAACCAGGCCCGGTGCAGCTTGCGCTTGCCGGGAGGCGGGGGCAGCGGCGTCGACGGCACCACCGGGTCAACGCTGCGCGTCGCCGGGGCGCTCGCCGCCGTGAGCTCGACCGGCACCAGCGTCACCGAGCGCTCCTCGCCGCCGATGGTGGTGATGGCGATGCTACCAGGCCTCGCGCCCTCCCGGCGCACCTCGATCAGGTGGCGGCCCGGGTCGAGGGCGATGCGGCGAGGCGCCGCGCCGAGGCTGACGCCGTCGAGGTACACGCGGCCGCCGGCGCCCGGGCTGTCCACGGTGACCCAGGTGATGCGCTTCTCGACCGCCTCGAGCGACTCGCGGACCTTGTCGGCGCGCTTCGTCTTCGCCGCGCCCTCCTTCAGGCAGCGCTGGTAGTGCTCGGCTGCGGTGGCGAAGCGGTTCAGCCGCTCGTAGGCGCGCGCGATGGAGCAGAGCACCGCGTGGTGCGGTCGCAGCTGGTAGGCCCGCTCGAAGGCGGCGATGGCGGCGACCAGATCGCCGGCCTCGAAGAGCGCCTTGCCACGAGCGAAGGCCGCCGCCGCGGGGGTCTCGGCGACGGCCCCGGCGGGCCGGAGCAGGCAGAGCGCGAGGAGGGTCGAGAGGAGCAGACGTCGCATGCGTGTCACTCGTAGGGGTTGTCCAGGTACTCCTCCCCCTTCTTGCCCTTCTTGCCCTTCGTGCCCTTGGTGGTCTTCGTGCCCTTGGTGACCTTGGTGCCCTTCGAGCCGAGCTTCGGCGTCAACGGCTCCTCGCGCGTGAGCCCCACGGTCCAGGCACCGCCCGTCGCCAGCGAGATCTCCTGCCGCTCGCTGCGGTGGCCGGGGGCGGAGGCGACGAGCACGACCACGCCCTCGCCCGCGGGCCGCTGCAGCTCGAGGGGGTTCGAGACGGGCTTGCCGTCGAGCGTGAGCTGGGCGCCAGCGGGCGAGACGCGGGCGGTGATGGTGATGGCGCGCTGCGCGGGCTGGCTCGCGGGCTGGGTCGCCGGCGCGCTCAGGGCGGAGGTCCCGGCGCCAGAGCCAGCGCCGCTGGCGCCCGCGCGGCGGGTGAGGTACCAGCCGCCGGCCCCGAGCCCGGCGAGCGCGACCAGCACCAGCGAGAGGACGAGCGGCCAGCGCCTGCTCGGGGCGGGCAGCTGAACCGAGGTCGCGCTCCGCGTCTCGATGTCCGACTGCAGCGGCGCCCCGGGCAGGCTCCCCGGATGGCTGAGGAGCATGGTCTGCTTCTCGCTGATCCGGTCGGAGAAGACCTCGCGCATCATGCGCCCGAGCGAGGAGGCCGTGGCCGGCTCGCCCGAGGCGACGATGAAGCGCTCGAGCTCCTCGTGGAGCTCCTGCGCGGTCTGGTAGCGCTTCGCCGTGTCGCGCTCGAGCGCGCGCATGACGATGGCCTCGAGCGGCGCGGGGTACCTCTCGACCCGGCTCGAGGGCGGCTCGATGGCTCCGTGCAGCACCTTCTCCACCGTGTCCGCCTCGGTCTCGCCCTTGAAGAGGCGGCTCCAGGTCGTCGCCTCGTAGAGCACGATGCCGAGCGCGAAGACGTCGGTGCGCCGATCGACGCCGCGCGGGTCGGAGAACTGCTCGGGGGCCATGTACTCGAACTTGCCCTTGAAGCCGTCCGAGGTGGTGTGGAGGCTGCCCCGCGCGCGGGCGATGCCGAAGTCCACCACCTTCACCGCCCCGTCGTAGCTGATCAGGATGTTCTGCGGCGAGACGTCGCGGTGCACCACCCCGAGCGTCTGGCCGTCGGCGCCGCGCAGCTCGTGCGCCGCGTTGAGCCCGGAGGCGGCGTCGGAGATGATGCGCGCGCAGTGGGAGATCGCCGGCCGGCCGCGGCGGAGGAGCGCGGCGAAGCTCTCGCCGTCGATGTACTCCATCGCGATGAAGTGGGTCGCGCCCACGCGGCCGAGGTCGAGGGTGAGGGCGACGTTCGGGTGCGAGATGCGCGAGGCGAGGCGCGCCTCGTCGATGAACATCTTGACGAACTCGGGCTGCGAGGTGAGGTGGGGGTGGATGACCTTCACCGCGACCAGGCGCTCGAACCCCTCGGCGCCGCTCAGGCGCGCGAGGTGCAGGTCGGCCATGCCCCCCGACCCGACCCGGAAGAGGAGCTCGTAGCGGCCGAACTGCCGCTGGGGTTCGTCGCTCAGCGCCATCCCTGCAGATCCCTCGCGAACTCTGGTGATGATATCACAGCGGCCTGCCGCATGGATCATCGCGATCCGTGCGCCGTGGGCACCACTTCGCCCCTTGCCCCGCCGGCGATTCACTGCAAAGTTTCAGGCTCGGGCTCGCTGTCGGAGCCGGTGCCCCGAGCTGGTCGGAGGTCGCAGATGTCCCTGCAGCAGATCCGCAAGCGAGATGGCCGCGTGGTCGCCTTCGACGCCGGGAAGATCGCCGGGGTGGTGCGCCGCGCGCTGGAGGCGGGCGGCGAGGGCGGCGACCACGCCGCGGTGGAGGTCGCCGGCGAGGTGGTCTCCGAGCTGGAGGCCAGCGGCCGCCCGATCCCCGGGGTCGAGGAGGTGCAGGACCTGGTGGAGGCGCGGCTCGTCCGGCGCGGGCTCGCGGGCGCGGCGAAGGCGTTCATCCTCTACCGCCAGCGCCGCGCGGAGCTGCGCGCGACGAAGAGCCAGATGGGGGTCCACGACGAGCTCAAGCTCACCGTCAACGCCGCCGAGGTGCTGCGCAAGCGCTACCTCCTGCGCGACGGCCGCGGCCAGGTCGCCGAGACCCCGGAGCAGCTCTTCCGCCGCGTGGCGCGCGCGGTGGCCGCCGCCGAGCGCACCCCGGCCGAGGCGGAGCGCGCCGAGGAGGCCTTCTACGGGCTGATGGCGGGGCTCGACTTCCTGCCCAACTCGCCGACGCTGATGAACGCCGGGACGCCGGTC
>JAKLHH010001150.1 GCA_022710245.1 Myxococcota bacterium | reverse complement strand
GTGCTGGTGGTGGCGCCCGCGTAGAGCCCGCAGGCGAGCTCCGCCGGCACCCCGAGGAGGCGCGCCAGCCCGGCGGTGGAGAGCGCGCCGACGGCAGCGGTGACCAGGCTGGCGAGGGCGAGGCGCAGCCCCGAGCTGCGGAAGGAGCGGAAGAAGCGCGGGGCGGCCTGCAGCCCGACGGCGTAGGCGAAGAGGACGAGGCCGAGGGTCATCAGCTCGCGGGAGACGGTCAGGCCCAGGTGGCCCGCGGCCAGGGCGGTGAAGAGCACCCCGGCGGGGCCGAGCGAGATGCCGCCCAGGGAGCGCTGGCCGAGCCAGACCCCGGACGCGAGGACGGTGAAGAGGACCAGCAGCTGCTGCGCTAGGGTCGGCGCCATTGACTGATTGCCACGGCCTGGCCCGGTCACATCCAGGCTGGCAGCATTGTACGTTATCTAGATGAATAGCAGGCAGGTAATCAGCCTGCGGCCGCGTCCGTGGCGCGGCCGGGCGGAGATAGCCCGGCGCGGGCGGAGACAGCGCGGCGCGAACGGAAGCAGCCCGGCGCGGGCGGAGGCAGCCCGGTGCGGGTAGCCAGACGGGCGGAGGTAGCCCGATCCCCCGCTCTTGCTATCAATTAATTGGCAGCGTATGTATGCGGTTGTCGATTGAGATTATTCGGCGTCGCCGGCCTCGCGCCGGCGGCCGCGATGAGGGCTCCTGGTCGCACCGCGCGGTCCGGCCGGAGCGCCTCCGGGGTTGCGCACGCCTTGTTCGAGCTGAGACGCCTCCGCGCCCGCGTCAGGGAGCACCCCGCCGACCCGCGGGGCTGGTACGAGCTCGCCGTGCTCCTCGAGGCGCGCGACGAGCAGGACGCCGCGCTGGAGTCGCTGGAGCGAGCGGCCGAGCTGCCCTCCACGAGCGCCGCGCTCAGCCTCGAGCTCGGCGCCAGGCTGCGAGGCGCGGGGCGCCCGGAGGCGGCCGTCCGCGCGCTCCGCGCCGCGGTCCAGCACGACCTCTCCTCGGCCGAGGCCTGGGCGGCGCTCGGCGAGGCGCTCGCCGAGAGCGGCGAGACCACGGGCGGCGTGGCCGCGCTGCGGCGGGCGGGCGAGCTCGCGCCGGAGCGCGCCGAGCTCCGCTTCATGCTCGCGCGCTGCCTGCTGCGGGAGGGCCAGCTCGAGGAGGCGATGGGGGAGCTCGAGCAGGCGCTGCGGCTCGACCCCTCCCACCAGCAGGCGCACGCGCTCCTCGGCCGCTGCTGTCGCCAGCGCGGCGCCTACCAGCTCGCGGTCGAGGAGCTCAACCAGGCCCTCGCGCTCGACCCCGAGGACGACGCGAGCCGCCTCGAGCTGGCGCTGGCGCTGGCGCGCGCGGGGAGCGCGGCGGCAGCGCAGCGGCTCTTCGAGGGGCTGCGCGCGCGGCACCCCGACTCGCCGGCGCTGCTGGTGAACCTCGGCCTCGCGCTGCGCGAGGCGGGCGAGCTGCCGGCCGCGGTGCAGCGGTTCCGCGAGGCGATCCAGCTCGCGCCGGAGCTCGCCGAGGCGCACTCGAACCTGGGCATCACGCTCCTCGAGCAGGGGCAGCCCGGCGCGGCGGTGGTGGCGCTGACGCGGGCGACCGAGCTCGCCCCCGCCTGGGCCGTCGCGCACTACAACCTGGCGCTCGCCTGCGAGGCGATCGGCGACCCGGCCGGGGCGGCGGCGGCGCTCGGCGCGGCCGCGCGGCTGGCGCCGGAGGACCGGGAGATCCAGGCGCGCCTCGCCGCGCTCGCGGCGCCGGAGTTCGAGGAGCAGGCGGTGACCGAGCCGGTCGTCTCGATCTCGGCGCCGGCGAGCAAGGGCGACGGCGCGGCGATGGTGGGGACCCTCGACGGCCTCTCGGTGCCCGACCTGCTCGGCTTCCTGAAGAACGCGCGCCGCACCGGCGTGCTCCACATCTCCGCGGAGCCGGGGGTGGGCGAGGTGCGGCTCCTCGAGGGGCAGATCACCTCCGCCTCGGCCCCCGGCGCCGCGGGCCTGGGCGAGGTGCTGCGCGCCGCGGGCCTCGCGGACGCCCTCGCCGCCGTTGGCCCGCTCGAGGGGCTCAGGGCCGAGGCGCTGGCGGGCCGCGTCCTCGAGCGCGGGCTCCTCGAGGAGGCGGCGCTCGAGGCGCTCCTGCTCCAGCAGGTGCAGGGAGCGGTGGCCGAGCTCCTCGGCTGGGCTCAGGGGATGTTCGCCTTCGAGCCGGCCCCCGTCGTCACGCTGCCCGAGGAGCTGCGCCGCGCGCCGCGCCTCGCCGTCGACCAGATCTTGCTCGAGGTGATGCGCGCGCTCGACGAGAGCGCGCGCTGAGATCCCGGGTCGTGGCGAGGGTCGAGTGGCGTGACCCTGGCGACCACCGCCCCACCCAGGCAACCCGGCGGAAGTCCTCGCCGAGCGCGACCCGGAGCGCGTCGCGAGCCGGTCCAGGTGAGGGTCCAGACCCCACGTCAACCTACCTCGCCCCGGCGTGATTGGCGCAAGGGCTGCGAGATCAGCTGCTTCCGAATGTAGGTCGAAGAAGGTTCAGGTGGCATCCGTCGTGCATCGCGACGGGATATCGCCCTCCACCGCGGAGCGTCCGAAGGACGCGCGCAGGGCGACCTCGGATGACAGGAGAGATGGCGATGATGCACCTTCGGGCGTTGGCACCGGCAGCCCTGGCCGGGATCCTTGGCTGTACCAGCGGCACCATCGGCGGCGGCTCGTCGGACGGGGAGCTCTGTCAGCGAGCGGCCGAGCAGATCGCGCAGTGCAGCGGCATGAAGCCCACGGGCCGCGTCACCAGCTGCGACCGGGCGCAGGCCCAGGCGATCCTCAGCCAGGGCTGCGCCGGGCGCGCGAGCAGCTGGAACAACGCGGTCTGCTCCTACGGCTTCGAGCTGGCGTGCGGGGAGCCGGTCGACGTGAACGAGGCCTGCGGCTTGATCGACGAGCACGGGCGCTGCGACGGCGACGTGCTCAGCTACTGCGTCAAGGGCACCGTGCAGACGAAGACCTGTCCGCCGGGCACCTGCGCCCGGATCACGGGCGGGTACGCCGCCTGCAGTCAGCCGAGCGCGTGCGGCGCCGTGACGCCGAAGGGGGTCTGCGAGGGCGACGTCCTGCGCACCTGCGTCGGCGGCAAGGTGGTCACCAAGCAGTGCGCGGCC
>JAKLHH010000115.1 GCA_022710245.1 Myxococcota bacterium | reverse complement strand
GCACCGCGGCCAGCGCGATCAGGTAGTGGCGGAGGTAGTCGCCGTAGCCGTCGGTGAACCAGACGTGGTTCAGCTGGGGGCCGACCCCGTCGAGGACCATGCCGTCGTCGAGCAGCATGTAGCTCGCCCAGTTGAGCGCCCGGAAGGCGACCTCCTTGCCGCTCGCCTCGCCGGCGCGCTCGTGGAGGAGCGCCTGCAGCGCGCCGTAGCGCGCCGTGTGGCTCCCCATCTCGTACTTGAAGATCGACTGCTCCGAGACCACCGTGGCGCCGTGCTGCTCGCCGCCGAAGGTGGCCTTGATCCAGGCGACGATGCCCCGCGCGTGCGCCTCCCAGGCCGGATCGAGCTCAGGGTGCTCGAGGAGGTAGCGCGCGGTCTGCCCGGCCACGTACTGGTTCAGGTTCGAGCCGTCGTCGATCACCATGTCCTCGAAGTAGCGCGTCCAGGCGTGGCTCTTCAGCGGGTGGGCGAGGAGCCAGCTCCAGGCGAGCTGGCGCGCGCTCTGGTAGGCCGCGGTGGAGCCGAGCTTGAGGCGGAGCAGCTCGTCGAAGAGCGCCAGCGCGCCCACCACGTGCGCGCAGCCGTCCTCGACGACCACGCCGGTCTGGGCGTGGACGCGGAACGGCCAGGGGGAGTGGGTGGCGTCGCCGGCCGAGACCCGCGCCGCGAGCGCGTCGGCCGCGGCGATGGCCGCGTCGCGGTAGCGCGTCTCGCCGGTGAGCTCGAAGAAGCGCAGCCAGCCGAAGCCCAGCTCACCCACCTTGTCGGGCTCGATCACCCCGTCGCCGTCGCCGACGCCGTCGGGGCGGCTGGCGCCGTGGTACTCGGTGTCCCCGCCCTCGGCGCAGGCGTAGGGGACCCGCGGCCAGAGCCAGCCCGCCGGCGTCAGCCCGTGCTGCAGCTGGTAGTCGAGGACCTCCTTGACCGAGTCGACGAAGGCGCGGTCGCCCGAGTAGGCGTAGTAGAGGACCGCGCTGTCCGCCATCATCGCGTAGAGACCCGCCGGGTTGTGGATCCAGTTCGCCGGCGCCTTGGTCTTGGGGTCGATGTTGGAGTAGAGGAGGTAGAGCTTGAGGCCGGTCTTCGCGTCCCGCGGCACCGTCTGCAGCCAGCCCTGCACGGTGCGCTTGAGCACCTCGGCGTAGGCGCGCTCCTGCGGCAGCCAGGAGAGGATCTTGCCCCCGCTGTCGAGGACCACGGTCCGCTCGCCGATGGTGTCGGAGCGCGCGGCGGGCGCGGCCAGGAGCGCGAGCCCGAGCGGGGCGAGCAGGGCGAGCCGGCAGAACGCCATCCGAGCCTCCTTGCCGGCTCAGCGTAGCGGACCGCGCCTCCCCGTCACAAGGGCCCCGGTCAGGCGCCGTCAGGCGCCGCGGCGGCGCTCGCGGCTGGCCTCGGCGTGGAGCCCGAGGAGGCCGAGCGCGAAGGCCGGCGCCGCGCCGCGCTCCTCGTGCTTGAAGTAGACGAAGGCCTCGCGCCAGGGCTGCGCCGCGATCCGCTCGCGCCAGGCGAGGAGCGCCGCCTCGTCGTAGTCTCGCCGGCGCAGGCGCAGGTAGCCCCAGCTCGCGGTGGCCGTGAGCGGGCCTGTCGCCGGCGCCTCGTCGGTGTCGGCGACGCAGAGCGCGACCTGGCGCCGCCGCAGCAGCGCGCCCACCTCCTCGTCGTGCCAGCTCGGGTGGCGGAGCTCGAGCGCGACCTGCGCGCCGGGCGGCAGCGCGTCGAGGAAGCTCTCGAGGAGCTGCAGGTCCTTGCGCAGGCTGGGCGGGAGCTGGAAGAGGAGCGGGCCGCGCTGCGGGCCGAGCACCGAGGAGACCTCGAGGAAGGTGCGGATCGCGTCCTCCGCGCCGGCGAGCCGCGCGACGTGGGTGATCCGCTGCGGCGCCTTCAGCGTGAAGCGGAAGCCGGGCGGCACCTCCTCGCGCCAGCGCGCCAGCGTGGCCGGCGAGGGCATCCGGTAGAAGGTGCTGTTGATCTCCACCGCGGGCAGGCGCTCGGCGTAGAAGCGCAGCATCGCCGCCGCCGGGAGCTTCTCCGGGTAGAAGCTCCCCTTCCACTCCCTGTAGCTGAAGCCGCTGCAGCCGACGACGAGGTCCATCTCCCCCCCCTTCTGTCTAGAGGCTAGCAGTGACGGACGCGGCGGGCCGGCGGAGAGTGGGCGGCGCGCGGCGGGCGCTCAGCCGGTCGCCTCTGGCGCCTCGCCCCGCTGCGCCGGGAGCCGGGCGTCGCGCCGGGTCTTGCGCAGGGAGAGGAGGATCGCCGCCGCGAGGATGACCGCGATGACGGCCAGCGAGACGCCGACCGGGATCTTGTAGAGGTCGACCAGCGTCATCTTGACCCCGACGAAGATGAGGATCAGGGAGAGGCCGGTCTTCAAATAGACGAGCTTGCGGACGAGGCCGGCGAGGAGGAAGTAGAGCGAGCGCAGCCCGAGGATGGCGAAGATGTTCGAGGTGAAGACGATGAAGGGGTCGCGCGAGATGGCAAAGACGGCCGGGATGGAGTCCACCGCGAAGATGAGGTCGGTCACCTCGACGGCGATGAGGGCGAGGAGGAGCGGCGTGGCGAGCCAGCGGCCGGCGCGGCGGACCACGAAGTGCGGCTGCGGCCCCGCGTCGGTGGCCACCGGCAGCAGGCGGCCCGCGAGGCGCACGACCGGGTTGCGCTCCGGGTGCGGCTCCTCGTGCCGGCTGCGCATCAGCTTGATCCCGGTGAGGACCAGCACCCCGCCGAGGATGTAGATGGCCCAGTGGAACGCCTCCAGGAAGGCGCCGCCGGCGAAGATGAAGGCGCCGCGCATGACCAGCGCCCCGAGCACGCCCCAGAAGAGCACCCGGTGCTGCGCCACGGCGGGCACCGCGAAGGTGCTGAAGATGATCACGAAGACGAAGATGTTGTCGACGCTGAGCGCCTTCTCGACCAGGTAGGCGGTGCCGAACTCCAGCGCCTTCTGCGGGCCGAGCCAGAGGTAGACCCCGA
The DNA here is from genome assembly GCA_022710245.1 of Myxococcota bacterium. Next base: position 8,752 of record JAKLHH010000115.1, on the reverse strand, counting down.
GGTTGAAGAGGAGCGCGAGGCTGATCCAGACGGCGCTCCAGATCGCCGCCTCGCCCATCCGGATGACGTGGGCCCGGCGGTGGAAGACGCCGAGGTCGAGCGCGAGCATGAGCAGGATGAAGAGGAGGAAGCCGCCCCAGACGAGCGGGCTGATCGCCACGGACGCGCTCATCACCAGCTCCCCAGCAGGTCGCGCAGCGACCGCGCCGTGATCACGCGCCGCGAGCCGTCACCGCGCGCGGCCATCTCGCGCAGCCGGGCGACGCGCTCCTCCATCGGCGGGTGGGTGGAGAACCAGCGCAGGAGCCCGCCGCTCCCCGCGAAGGGGTTGACGATGAAGAGGCTCGCCGTGGCCGGCGCGGGCTCGGCCGGGATCGCCTCGGCGCCCTGGTGGAGCCGCTCGAGCGCGCGGGCGAGCGCCTCGGGGTCGCCGGTCAGGCGCGCCGCCGTCTCGTCGGCCAGGTACTCGCGCGAGCGCGAGATGCCGAGCTGGACCAGGGTCGCCGCGACCGGCGCGGTGACCGCCAGCAGGAGCCCGCCGAGGAGCGAGCCGCCGCCCTCGCCCTCCTCGCCCTCGCGGTGGCTCAGGGCGGAGAGCCCCGCGCTCTGCGCGAGGTAGGTGATCAGCGTGCCGACCGCCGCCGCGATGGAGGAGACCAGGATGTCCCGGTTGCGGATGTGCGCGAGCTCGTGGGCGAGCACGCCGCGCAGCTCGCGCGGCGGGAGGAGCCTCAGGATCCCCTCGGTGAAGGCCACCACGCCGTGCGCGGGGTCGCGGCCAGTGGCGAAGGCGTTCGGCTGCGCCTCCGGGATGACCACCACGCGGGGCCTGGGGATCCCGGCGCGGGCGGAGAGCTCGGCGACCATCGCGTGCAGCTCCGGCGCCTCGGCCTGCGGCAGGTCCCGCGCCCGGTGCATGGCGAGGACGATGCGGTCGGAGAAGAAGTAGGCGCCGAGGTTCATCAGCACCGCGAGCGCGCCGAAGAGCCAGAGGTACCTCGGCGAGAGCAGCCCGCCCACGCCGACCAGCATGGCCGAGAGCAGGCCGAGCAGGAGCACGGTCTTCAGCTGGTTGGAGAGCCCTGGTCGGGCCGGGAGGTTCGTCATGGTGCGCTCCTTGTTGCCATCACGGGTAAGAAGCATAGGGTCCGCAACGTGACGGGCAATCGGAAAGTTTGATAACCATCTGACGGTTTCATCTACATGATCGCCAGCCCGCTCCAGGCGGCACGCAACCTGCCTCGCGCCGCGCCGATAACCCGCCATGAGCCACCGTCGTCCGAGCCACGTCTGCCCCTGCGGCTTCGCCTCCACCAAGCCCTTCGGTCGCTGCCCTCGCTGCGGCGCCTGGGACTCCCAGCGCCTCGAGCGCCCCACGCCGGCCGCCGCGCCGACCGCCCGCGGCCGCCCGCCCGAGCCCCTCTGCGAGGTGCGCGCCGAGGCCGTCCCGCGCGCCCGGAGCGGGCTCGCCGAGCTCGACCGCGTCCTCGGCGGCGGCCTGGTGCCCGGCTCGCTCGTCCTCCTCGGCGGCGAGCCGGGCATCGGCAAGTCGACGCTCCTGCTGCAGGCGCTGGCCGGGCTCGCTGCCCGCGTGGGGCCGGTCCTCTACGCCTCGGGCGAGGAGTCGCTGCAGCAGGTCGCGCTGCGCGCCGGGCGGCTCGGCCTGCGCCAGCCCGCGCTCCTCGCGCTCGCCGAGAGCAGCCTGGAGGCCGTCCTCGCGGAGGCGACCCGCCTCGCGCCTCGCGCGCTGGCGATCGACTCGGTGCAGACCCTGCAGCTCGAGGGCGGCGGCGCGCCGGGGACGCCCGCGCTGGTGCGCGAGGCGACGGGCGCGCTCTGCGGCTTCGCCAAGTCGAGCGGGGTGCCGACGCTGCTCGTCGGGCACGTGACCAAGGACGGCGGCCTCGCCGGCCCCAAGACCCTCGAGCACCTGGTCGACGTGGTGCTGCACTTCGAGGGCGAGCAGGTGAGCAGCCACCGGCTGCTGCGCGCGACCAAGAACCGCTTCGGCTCGACCAGCGAGCTGGGGGTCTTCGAGATGCGCGGCGCCGGCCTGCGCGAGGTCGCCAACCCCTCGGCGCTCTTCCTGGCCGAGCGCGCCGCCGGCGTCGCGGGCTCCGCGGTGGTCGCCTGCGTCGAGGGCTCGCGGCCGATCCTGGTCGAGGTGCAGGCGCTCACCGCACCCGCGAGCGGCCCGCCCCGGCGCGCGGTGCTCGGCGTCGACCCGCACCGCGTCGCGCTGCTGCTCGCGGTCTGCGCGCGGCGCGCCGGCGTCGACGTGCTCGGCAGCGACGTCTTCGTCAAGGTCGCCGGGGGCGCGCAGCTGATCGAGCCCGCGGCGGACCTCGGCGTCCTCGCGGCGCTCGCCTCGGCGGCCTCCGGCCGTCCCCTCGGGCCGGCGACCGTCTGCTTCGGCGAGGTGGGGCTCACCGGCGAGGTGCGCGCCACGCCGGGTGCCGAGCTGCGCCTCGCGGAGGCGGCCAAGCTCGGCTTCCGCCGCTGCGTGCTGCCCGAGGCGTGCCGGCGCCAGGTGCAGGCGGCGGGGCAGCGCCTCGAGCTGCTCGGGGTGCGGGAGGTGCGGGCGGCGCTCGCCGCGCTCCTCGCCTGAGCCTGAGCCTTGAGCCTGACTGAGCCCTCAGCCTGAGCGGGCCGCGAGGCGGGGCGGGGCGCGGGTTGCGATCCTCAGCCGGATGGTGTGAGAGTGGACCTCAGCCATGGATCCCCAGCCTGCAGGTGCCCAGGCGCCTCTCGCCGCCGAGCGGCCCCCGGACGGGCCCGGGGCCGCCGCGGGCAGAGGCCTCCTGCGCTGGCACCTCCTCGCGGTCTTCGCGCTCGCGCTGGCGCTGCGCCTCCTGGTGCTCCACCAGCTCCAGGGCAGCCCCTTCCTGCAGCACCCGATCATCGACGCCAGCATGTACGACGCGGCCGCCTGGCAGCTCGTCAGCGGCGCCCCCTCCGAGGACGTCTACTACCAGGCGCCTCTCTACTCCCACTTCCTCGCGGGCATCTACGCGCTCTTCGGCCACCAGCTCACGGCCGCCTACCTGGCGCAGGCGGTGCTCGGCGCGCTCGCCTGCGTGCTGCTCCTCCTCATCGGCAGGCGCCTGCTCGGTCCGCGCGAGGCGCTGGCGGCCGGGCTCCTCGCGGCGGCCTACGGTCCGGCGCTCTTCTATGACGTGCAGCTCCTGCGCACGACCCTGATCACCTGCCTCACGCTCGGCGTGGTCCTCCTCGCCGTCAGCCTCGAGGCGGGGAGCCGCCTCTCGCGCTTCGCGCTGCTCGGCGCCCTCCTCGGGCTGACGGCCTCCGCGCAGGAGAGCATCCTCCTCTTCGTTCCGCTGGTGCTCCTCTGGGTCGCGCGGTGCTTCCGCGGCCGGCGCCCGCTGCACAAGGCGCTGACGCTCCTCGGCGGCGTGGTCCTCGTCCTGGCGCCGCTCACCCTGCGCAACGTGCTGGTCAGCGGCGACCTCTGCCTGGTCTCCTACCAGGGCGGGCTCAACCTCTACCTGGGAAACCACCCCGACCACGACCGGCTGACCACCCTGCAGCCGGGCCACGAGTGGGAGCAGGTCTTCAACCTGCCGGCGCGGCAGGGGCTGCAGCGCCGCTCGGAGCAGTCGAGCTGGTTCGTCCGCCAGACGCTCCGCGTGGTCGCCAGCGACCCGCTCGGCTGGCTGCGCCGGCTCGGCAAGAAGGGCCTGCTCCTGGTCTCGGGCGAGGAGCTCGAGCCGAACCAGAGCCTCGCGCACTATCGCCAGCGCTCGGCCCTGCTGCGCTGGCTGATCCTCGACGGCCCCCTCTTCCTGCCGCTCGGAGTGGTGCTGCCGCTCGCGCTGCTCGGGCTCCTCGGGGTGGACCTGCGAGACCGGCGCTGGGCGTTCGTCGCCTGGCTGCTCCTGGTCCTCGCGGCCTCGGTCATCCTCACGCACGTCCGCGCGCGCTACCGGGTCCCGCTCTGCCCGCTCCTGCTGCTCCTCGCGGTGCGCGGCGCCGGCGTCCTCGGGCGCGGCCTGCGGGCGAGCCGCCGGCGGCTGCTCGTCGGGGCCGGCGTCCTCGCGCTGGGCGCGCTCCTCGCCAGCGGCGTGCTCGTCGACACCCGCTACGCGCGGCGCTTCCCGCTCGACCGCTTCCTCGGCTGGGCCCACGAGCAGGCCGGCGCGCTGGAGCCGGCGGCCGCCGCCTACCGCCGGGCGCTCGCCGCCGCTCCCGACGACGTCGAGTCCCTCGCCGCCCTCGGCGGCGTCCTCGTCGCGCAGCGGCGACCGCAGGAGGCGATCCCGCTCCTGCTCCGCGCCCGCGGCCTGGCGCCGTCCTACAAGCCGGTCCTCGGCACGCTCGGCAACGCGTACGCCGGCAGCGGTGAGCCGGCGCGGGCCCTCGCCGCCTACGCGGAGGCGAGCCGGATCGACCCGGCCGACGACTGGCTCCACGGCGCGCTGGCGTTCCTCGCGCCCCGGGTGCCGCTCGCGCAGGCGGCGCCCGCGCTCGAGGCCGCCGCCTCACGCGCCCCCGCCGCGGCCGCCGCCCGGCTGAGGAGCCGCCTCGCCGCGCTCTGGCTCCAGGCCGGAGAGCCGCGCCAGGCCGTCGCGCTCGCTCGCGCCGCCCTCGCTGGCGCCCCCGGCGACCCCGCGGCCCGCCGCGCCCTCGCGCTCGGGCTGGAGTCCCTGGGCGCGTGTGACGAGGCGCCCCGCGCCTGCGACGAGGCGCTGCGGCTGGCGCCGGGGGATCCGCAGCTCGCCGCGGCCAGGGCGCGGCTGCGGCTGCGCTGCGCGCGCTGAGCGGTCCTCCGGTCGCCCCGTACGCACTCGCTGGCGGTGGTCCGCACGACCCTTGCCCGCGAATGAGCGAGGGGTGGGGAGGGGCCCGCGAGCGGGGGTCCCCAGGCCCCGCCGGACGTAGAAGCGTTCGACAATCGTGACCGCTGATTTAGCGGGGAGCGCTCCGTGCGAGAGGCGGCGAGAGGGCCGCGGCGAGAGGCGGCGAGAGCTCACCAGCGAGAGGCGGCGAGGCGAGAGCTCAGCGGACCGCGTCGCGCCCGAGCGCGTGATCCAGCCTCACCCGGGCGAGCCGCTGATCGACCCGCGCGTTCACCGCGTCGAGCCGCGCCCGCAGCAGGTCGGTCTCCGCGTCGGTGAGCTCCACCGAGGTCGCGCGCCCGACCAGGAACAGCGACCGCCGCACCCGGTACGACTCCTCCGAGGCGGCGAGGCTGCGGGCGCTGGTCACCACCGCGGTGTCCGCGTCGCGCGAGGCCTGCACCGCGGCCGCGAGCTCGGCGCGGATCGCGTCGACGAGCGTCGCGCGCTGGGCCGCCACCTGGCGCGCGCGCGCGTCGGCGCCCTGCCCCTGCGCGTGCGCGATCGCCGCGTCGGTCGGCGACCAGCTCAGCCGCACGCCCACCGACCAGGTCGCGTCCCAGCGCTCCTGCGGGGGCACGAAGCGCTGGTTCGGGCTGGCGTAGGTCACCTCGCCCACCGCGTCGAGCCGCGGCCAGAGCCCGGCGCGGACGCCCTTCGCCTGCTCCCTGAGCGAGAGCTCGCTGTCCTCGAGGGCGCGGAGCTCGGGCCGGGAGCGGATCGCCTCGGCGAGGAGCGCCGCCGAGACGGCGACCCCGCGGCGCGGCAGCGCCCCGCGCAGATCCTCGCCGATGGCGAGCGCGCCGCCCGGCGGCTCGTGCATCAGCGTGCGCAGCTGCTCCTCGAGGACCAGGCGCAGGTTCCGCGCGCGCTCGAGCAGCCCCTCCGCCGCCGCGACCTGCGACTCGACGCGCAGCACGTCCGCGCGCGAGGCGACCCCCTGCACGAAGCTCGCCCGCACGTCGCGCAGGTGCCCGCGCGACTGCGCGAGCGCCTGCTCGGCGACCATCACCGAGAGCGCCGCGCGCGTCCAGCCGTAGTAGGTGAGCTTGGCGTCGGCGCGCACCCTGAGCTCCTGCGCGAGCGCCTGCTGCGCCGCCGCCCGGCTCGAGCCGCGCGCGGCCGTGTACGCGCGCGAGAGCCTGAGCAGGTAGTCGGAGAGGGGCAGGCTGAGCGTCGCCTGCGCCGCGGTCGAGTTGAGCAGCGCGGCGAAGCTGAGCGGGACCGAGACCAGCGCGTGCCCCGCCGGCACCGGCCCCACCACGTCCGGCGCCACCACCGCGTAGCCGAGCAGGGGCGGCGTGATCTCGGAGAGCCGCGTGTAGCCGAGGGAGAGCGCGACCCGCGGCACGAAGCCGAGCTTCGCCTGCCGCAGCGCCGCCTCCGCGGCCTCGGCCTCCGCGCGCCGGCCCGCCACCTCGGGGCTGCTCCGCGCCGCGCGGCGGGCGACCTCCTCGGAGGTGAGCCCGCCCGGCCTGGCGACCATGGGGGCGATGCGCTCCTCCAGCTTCGGCTCGGCGGGGGCGCTCCGCGGAGCGAGCGGCGCCGCGCCGGCCGGCGGCGCGCCGAGGGAGAGGAGCGCGGCCAGGGCGACGAGGCTGCGGCAGCGAGGGGAGGGCATGGCGCGGTTCCTTTCAGTGCGCGTCGACCGGGACGGCGGCGGGCCGCGGCCGCCGGAGCAGCGCGACCATCAGGTAGGCGAGGAGGAAGACCAGCGTCGCCTGGGCGAAGCCGTGGTTGAAGCTGAGGATCAGCGCCTGCCCGCGGAGGCGCAGCTCGAGGAGCTGCTCGCCGACGAGCTCGCGGGTCCAGGTCTGCCCGCCGAGCACGCCCTGGGCCATCGCCAGGCGCTCCTGCACCAGCGGGTTCGTCGGGTAGACCGCCTCGCGCACCCGCGAGCCGTAGATCTTGGTGCCGCGCTCGACGACGAACCCCATCCAGGCGGTGCCGATCGAGCCGCCGAGCTCGCGCGTGAGGTTGAAGAGGCCCGCCGCGTTGCCGCGCTGGTGGTCGGGCAGGTCGGAGAGCGCGACCACGTTCACCGGGACGAAGATGAAGGCGAGCGCGAAGGCGCGCACCAGCATCGGCAGCGTGAGCGTCCAGAAGTCCGCCTGATCCGTGAGGTGCGCGTTCATCCAGAGGCTCAGCGCGACGCCCGTGATGCCGACGACGAGGAGCTTGCGCGGGTCGAGCTTGGCGCCGAAGCGGCCGACCAGCGGCAGGAGCGGGAGCTGGATCAGGCCGGAGAGCAGGAAGACCCGGCCGATCTCGAGCGCCTTGTAGTGCATCACCGCGCCGCAGTAGAGCGCGAAGAGGAAGTTGCCCGAGAAGAGCGCGAGCCCGACGAGGAAGTTGATCCCGGTGCCCGCCGAGTAGCTGCGGTTCAGGAAGACGCGCAGGTCGACGATCGGGTGCTCGGCCTCGAGCACGTGCACGATGAAGGTGATCAGCGCCACCGACGCCACCGGCGCCAGCACCAGGATGGTGCTCGACTCCAGCCAGCCGTCGCGGTTGCCCTCCTCGAGGACGTACTGCAGGGTCGCCATCCCCACCGCCAGGAGCGCGATCCCGGCGCCGTCGATCCGCTCGCGCGCGGGGACGAACCCGGGCTCCTCGATGAAGCGCTGCGCCATCCAGGCGGCGAGCAGGCCGATCGGCAGGTTGACGAGGAAGATCCAGTGCCAGCTCGACCACTCGATCAGGTAGCCGCCGATGGTGGGCCCGAGGAGCGGGCCGGTGATGGCGCCGATCCCCATCATCGCGCCCGCCATCCCGTGCTGGTGCCGCGGGTAGCGGGAGAAGAGGATGATCTGCGTGGTGGGGATGATGGCGCCGCCGCCGAGGCCCTGGATGGCCCGGAAGACGGCGAGCGAGGGGAGGTTCCAGGCCATCGCGCAGAGCGCGCTGGCGGCGGTGAAGAGCAGGATGGAGCCGACGAAGTAGCGACGGATCCCGATCCGCCGCTGGAACCAGCCGGTCATCGGGATGACGACGATGTTCGCCATCATGTAGCCGGTCGCCACCCAGCCGATCTGGTCGATCGGCGTGGCGAAGGCGGCGCGGATGTCGTTGAGCGCCACGTTGACGATGGTGATGTCCATCAGCGCCATCAGCGCCGCCAGGATCGCCACCACCGAGATCCCCAGCATGGAGCCGGTGACGGTGCCGCCGCGCGGGCCGCCGGGGCCGCTCATCGCCGCTAGCTCCCCTTCACCCAGACGGTGACGTAGGCGGAGAGGCCCGGCCTGAGGAGCAGCGCGGGCCGCTGGTCGAAGCGGATCAGCACCGGCACCCGCTGCACCACCTTGGTGAAGTTGCCCGAGGCGTTGTCCGGCGGGAGCAGCGCGAAGCGCGAGCCGGTGCCGCCGGCGAGGCTCTCCACGTGCCCCGCGAGGTGCCGGCGCCCGAAGGTGTCGATCTGGATGCGCACGCGCTGGCCCCGCCGCAGCTCCGCCAGCTGGTCCTCCTTGAAGTTCGCGACCACCCAGAGGTCGGAGAGGTCGGTCAGCGACAGCAGCGGCCGCGAGGGGTCCACCATCTGGCCTGGCTCGACGGTGCGCCGCGAGACAACGCCGCTGATGGGCGCGCGGATCTGCATGTAGGAGAGGTTGAGCTCGGCCTGCCGCTGCGCTGCCTCCGCCTGCGCGACGCGGGCCTTGGCCACGCCGACCTGGGCGCGCGCCATCTCCACCTGCTGCGGCCCGGTGCCCGCCGCGAGGAGCCGGCCGTGGGCGGTCTCGACGGTGCCTGCCGCGTTCTCGATCCCGGTGAGGGCGCTGGTCAGCCGCGCGCGCGCCTGCTCCAGCGCGGCGGCCGCCTGCGTGTGCGCGCTCTCGCGGAGGTCGAGCTCGGCGCGGCTCACGCTGCCGTCGGCGACCAGCTTGCGCGTCCGCCCG
>JAKLHH010001149.1 GCA_022710245.1 Myxococcota bacterium | reverse complement strand
CTCGCTGCTGCCCAGCCGCTGCGACCAAACCTAGGTCCCAGCGACGGACGCCGCCTGCGCCGTCAGTCGAACCTTGAATCAGGACGGATTAGGACTGGGTTTCGGGGTCGCCGCGGGTCGCCGGGGTCGCCGCCGGCATGCCCCGGGTTGCCCCCGTCGCACCGTCGACGGGGAGGGAGCCTACTCGGTCCGCCAGAGGCGTGCCCGGAGCTGCATCAGCTCAGGGTCGCCCGGCCGCGCCTCCGCCGCCACGTCGAGGAGGCGGGCGGCGCGGGTGGCGAGCTCGCGCGGACCGCGCCGCTTCTGGTGGCGGTCGATCAGGAGCTGGGCCAGCCGCAGGTTGCCCTCGAAGTCTCGCGGCTCCTCGCGGAGCAGCCTCGAGAAGCACTCCTCTGCGCGCTCCAGCGCCCCCGCCGCCAGGTGGGCGCGGGCGGCGAGGCGGAGGCTGAGCGCGTCTGCCTCCACGGCGCGCGCGGCCTCGAGGACCTCGGCGGCCTCGGCGGCGCGCCCGCCCCGGAGCAGCAGCTCGCCCAGGCGCTGCGCGGCCCGGGCCAGGAAGGGGTCCAGCCGCAGCGCGCGCCGGTAGGCCTCGATCGCCTCTGCGGCCCGTCCGCGGGTCTGGTAGAGGACCCCGAGGAAGAGCGGGTTGGTGGCGTCCAGCGGGTCGAGCTCGGCGGCCCGCCGGAGCGCGACCACCGCGTCGGCGCCGTTGCCGAGCTTGAGCTGCGCCAGCCCGACCAGGCTGTGCGCCGCGCCGAGCCGCGGGTGGTCGACGAGGAGCTCCTCGAGGACGCGCAGCGCCTCGCCGGGCCGGTCGTGGCGGTCGAGGAGCTCGCGGGCCCGGCGGAAGCGCTCCCGCGCCGCCTCGGGGACCGCCGCGCGCCGACGCGCCAGCCGCTGGATCAGCGCGCGCCCCCGGGTGACGTCGGCGCGCCGCGGCTGCAGCCGCGGGACTCGCGCCACCTCGGCGAGCGCCTCCTCCTCGCGCCCGAGGTCGAGGAGCGCGTGGGCGCGAGCCACCGCGCAGGCGGCCGTCGCCTCCAGCCGGCAGGCACGATCGAGGAGCGCCAGCGCCGGCGCCGGCTGCTCGTCGGCGAGCAGCAGGACCGCCGCGCGGTAGGGGAGCTCGGCGACGGCCGGCCAGCGGCGGGAGGCCTCCTCGAGGAGCGCGAGCGCCTGCGGCAGCGCGGCCGGAGTGCGCGCGACGGCGAGCAGCGCCTCGCCGTAGGCTCGCGCGCCGTCGGCCGGACGCGCTGCCAGCCAGCGCTCGGCTCGCTCGAGCTCTCCGCTCCGCGCGAGACAGTCGATCCAGCCGCGCAGGGCCTCGAGCTGCCGCGCCCGTGACCCGCTCTCCGCGAGCCGCGCGAGCGCGGGGCAGGCGCGCCCGAGCTCGCCCGCCCGCAGCCAGCGCTGGGCCTCGTCGAGCGTCGCCGGTCGCGCGCAGCCCGAGGCGAGGAGCGCGAGGAGCGCGAGGAGCGAGGCCAGGAGCACGAGCGGGCGCGGCATGGCTAGAACTGCTTGCGTGAGTCGAGGAGCAGGGTGACCGGTCCGGCGTTCACCAGCTCGACGTCCATCATCGCCCGGAAGCGGCCGGTCTCCACGCGCGCGCCCAGCTCGCGGCAGCACGCGACGAAGCGATCGCAGAGGCGCTCGGCCTCTCCGGGCTCCAGCGCGGCGATGAAGGAGGGGCGCCGCCCCTTGCGGCAGTCCCCGAGCAGCGTGAACTGGCTGACGACCAGCAGCGCGCCGCCGACCTCGAGGAGGGCGCGGTTCATGGCGCCCTGCTCGTCCTCGAAGACGCGCAGGCCGACCACCTTGCCGGCCAGGTAGAGGGCGTCGTCCTCGACGTCCCCCGTCGCGGCGCCGAGCAGGACGAGCAGGCCGGGCCCGATCTCGCCCACCACCTCGCCGGCCACGGTGACCCGCGCGCGGCTGACGCGCTGGACGACGGCGCGCATCAGGGGGTCGTCGGCAGCCGCAGCTGGGCGGCGAGCTGCCTGGTGATCTCGAAGTAGTCCTGCCGGGAGTAGGGCACGTTGAGGATGCAGAACTCCTGCTTGACCAGCCCCACGCAGCCGAAGCAGTAGGTGCAGTCCGCGCAGGAGCTGCAGCGGACGAGGTAGGCACCGCCGGTGCAGCCGTTGCACTCGATGCAGTACGCCGAGCTGTGGCAGGACTCGCAGCCGATCGAGTGGGTGCAGTGGGTGCAGCCCCGGCAGCTCGCGCAGTAGGTGCAGCGGTAGCAGCCGGTGCAGTCGCGGCTGAACATGCAGGCGGCGCAGAGCTCGCAGCCCTCGCAGCGGAAGCTGCCGGGGTTGGTCCGCGCGGCGAGGTGGTCGCGCTGCAGCCGGGCGAGCTCACCCTCGAAGTCGGAGAGGTTCACGCGGGCCTCCCGATCACTGGCTCTGCCGCTGGGCGCAGAACCGCGCCACCTGCGGGCCGCTCTTGCTGGGATCGGGGAGCGCCTCGGCGCCCCGAGTCCCGGTGTTGACGCAGGCGTAGCCGTCGCGGCAGTCGCCGTCGGAGTCGCACTGCTTCATGCAGAAGCGGCGCTCCGAGGTGCGCTGCGCGCAGAGGCCGTTGGAGAGGCAGATCTCGCCGGCGGTGCAGTCGTGGGTCGGCGTCACCTTCGGGTCCGCCACGTCCTCGGTCGCGGGGTTGCACGGCGCGGAGAGGAAGTTGGCAGAGAAGAAGCGGATGCAGACCGCCTCCGAGGGGCAGCTCGCGAGGTCGCAGCCCTGCAGCGTGCAGTAGCCGTCGAGCTGCGCGGTGTCGCAGGTGCGGTCGCCCTGGGGCGAGCACTCCACGTTGGTGGAGCAGCTGTCCCCGATCGAGTGGCCACAGCCCCCGAGGAGCAGGAGGAGCGCAGCAGTGACGACATTGGCTCTCATCGGGGGGGCATGGTAGCCGCCGGGCCGGGCCGGTGCAAGGGCCCGGCATCAGACATCTACAGGGGCCTGTCCATCGCACGGGTACGGCGCGCGGAGCGGGTCAGGGGTCAGGGCAGGACGGCCTGTCCATTGCGCGGGTATGGTGCGCGGAGCGGGTCAGGGCAGGACGGCCTGTCCATCGCGCGGGTATGGTGCGCGGAGCGGGTCAGAGCAGAGCAGGTCAAGGCAGGAGGGGCCGTGGACCGCCGCGCCGCCGGGGC
>JAKLHH010001148.1 GCA_022710245.1 Myxococcota bacterium | reverse complement strand
GAGCGTGCCGTCGGGGGCGGCGCGGAGCTCGGCGAGCTGGGCCGGCGGCGCGGCGAGGGTGCCCTCGTCGTGCCAGGCGCCGTCCGCGTCCGCCAGGTAGACCTGCGTGCGGTCGGGACCCTGTTCGCAGAAGAGCACCGCCGTGCCGGCGAGCGACTCGACGCGCCTCGGAGTCGTGCAGCCCGCCGGGAGCGAGAGGCGGCGCAGGCCGCGCTGGTCGACGAGGACCAGGCTGGGAGTGCGCGAGGGCTCGCGCTGGCCGTCGGAGAGGAAGCCGACCCAGCGGCCGGTCGGGGCTGGCGCGGGGCCGGTGGTGCCGCGCAGGCAGCGCGCGAGGTGACCGCGGTTGCGCCCGCTGTAGGCGCAGCCGCGAGCCTTGATCGCGTCGTCGAGGCCGCTGACCCTGTAGCGTCTCTCGCACGTTCGCGAGGAGAGCCCCTCGACGCGGGGGCCGCTCCTCGGGCCAGGCGCGGCCGGTGAGAGCAGGCCGGGGAGCCCTGCCGTGAGGAGCCCGGATGGCTCGGCGGAGACCTCGAGGGCGCGAGCCCAGCGATCGGCGCCCTCACCCGCCTGCACCCAGGTGCGCTTGTCCGTCGAGAGCACGATCCGCTTGCCGCAGCTCTCGCCGAAGATGGCGGTCCCCAGGCCGCGGAGGACCTCCGGCTGGAAGGCAGAGCGCGCGAAGGTGCGGCCTCCGTCGGGGGAGAGCCAGGTGACATCGCCACCGCCCGCGGCCTGCACGTCGCCGACGGGCGCGCTCTGCACCGCGATCACCTCGTCGGGGCGCAGCGCCAGGCGCAGGAGGCGGCCGGCGCCGGGCACGCGGACCTCGCGGAAGCTGCGGCCAGCGTCGGTGGAGAGCATCAGGCGGTCCGGGAGCAGGGCCGCCAGCAGGCGCGCCGTCGACTCCCAGGCGAGCGCGCCGTCGACGCGGCCGGTGGCCGCGAAGCCGCCGGCGGAGGTCGCGGCGGTGAGCGAGGCGGCGCGGTGGAGCTGCCCGTCACCGGTCGCCGCGTAGACCGCGTCCTTGCCGTCGAGCCCGAGCCAGCGCGTGCCGGCCGGGACGACCAGCTCGCCGAGGAGCCCGGCGCGGCGGTCGAGGGCGAGGCGCGCCTGCTTGCCTGCGAGCCAGGCCTCGACGATGGCGCCGTCCTTGCCGAGCGCGACGACGGTCGCGCCCGAGATGGGCCGCGAGGCGCCAGCGACTGGCGCGAGCAGCCAGGGCGCCCGCGGGGCGCGGGGCGGCTCGGGGATCCGCAGCGCGCCGGCGAGGAGGCGCTGGCGCTCGGAGGGGCTCGGGCCCACGGCGCCGATGGCGGCGAGGCCACCGCCGCTGCCGCGCCCGGTGCGTCCGAGCCCGCCGAGGCCGATGACCCCGCCGCCACTGCCCTTGCCGCTCAGCCCGAGACCGCCGACCCCGCTGCTGCTGCCGACCGAGGCGCCGATCAGGTCGCCGAGGGCGCTGTCCTTGTCGCGGCCGAAGAGCGAGTCGACGGGGCTCTTGCCCCGGGTGCCGAGGAGCCTGAGCATGCCAGAGCTGGCGATCTTCGAGGCGAGCGCCGCGCTCCGCAGCGCGGCGGCGTCGAGCCGGCCCAGGACGAGCTTGACCGTCGCGCGGGACTCCTTTGGCCTGACCGGGAAGCGCAGGCCGCGGAGCGCCTGCTGCACGCAGTCACGGAGCGCGCCGCTGCCGCCGGGCACCTGCAGCGAGGAGACCTTGCCGCCGGCGATGACGAGCTGGACCGTGGCGTCCGCGGTCTTGCCCTCGGCGAGGTGCCTGGCGCCGCACTGGCGGAGCGCCGCCAGGCCGCGGGCGAGGCCGCTCCTCACCTGCGGCGCGGCCAGCGCACCGCTGGCCGTCACGCCAGCGAGCCGGGCGCTCCCGGCGTCGGGGGCAGCGAGCGCGGCTGCGGGCAGCGTCAGGGAGAGCAGCAGGGCACAGGCTCGGCGCATGGTGGCTCCTCGGTGCCTGGATATACGTCCCCGGAGGCAGCGGCTTCCGCCTCGCGTGCTCCCGTGATCTCGCGAGGTTGGGGCGACTCGGCCGCCAGCGCTCCAGGGCCTTACCCATTTGGCGCGCCACGCTCGTCGAACCTGCAACGAAGGAGACGATTGATGCGCCCCACCACCACCAGGCTGCTCGCGCTGCTCACGCTGATGCACACCGCCGGCTGCGGCGCGCCGGAGCTCGAGGCGGACGACGACACGACGTCGACCGCGACCACCACGACCACCGCCTCGACGGCGAGCGCGCTGCCCGCCGGCGGGCCGCGCGACTTCCGCCTCGAGCTGGCGCCCGCGGCCCGCGAGGCGCTCGCCGCGGGCCGCCTGCAGCGCGGGGCGCCGATCGACCTCGTCGCCAGCTTCCGCGTCTCTCCCGCCGACGCGAGCCGCGCCGGCGAGATCCTCCTCTACGCCACCGACGTGGCGCTCGAGGGCGGGCTCCCGGCCGACTCGGCCGAGGACAGCGTCTCGGGCGGCGCCATCCGCATCCCGGTGCGGCTCGGCACCTCCCCGGTCGCCGGCCGCCACCAGGTGCCCTTCCGCGCCACCGCGCTCGGGCTCCACGGCGCGGGCGTGACCGGCAAGCTCTTCTTCCCCGAGGCAGGCTCCGCGCAGGCAGGCCTCCTCCTCGCGGTCGACGGCGCCGGCCAGGTGAGGCCCGCGGACCAGAAGACCATCTACGCCGCTCAGCTCCGCGAGCTCACCGCCGACCCGGCGCAGGCCGCGCGGGCGCTCGGGCTCGGCCAGAGCCTGCCGCTGCCGAAGGGCGTCTTCGACCTCATCCCCGTCGGCGGGCTGGTCGTCGGCGGCGGCATCGGCGCCATCAAGTACCTCTTCCCCGCCGAGTGCTACCAGGCCGGCAAGCTCTGCATCGCGGGCCGGGTGGCCTTCGACGAGCCGCGCGGCTGCACCTCGCCCGTCTTCAGCCAGCAGGTGAGCTGGTCCGACTGCCACAGCTTCAAGCGCCACTTCGACGCCGCGGGCAACGCGATCACCGGCGCCGCGCAGCCGGCGCAGATGCTGCGTCCGCTCGCCGGCACCGTCGAGGTCCGCTACTCGGTGAAGTGGCCGATGCCCGGCTTCATCGGCTCGATCTCCTGCGGCTCGGCCACGGTGCAGACCGACGCGGCCGGCTATTTCCTCGCCGTGGTG
>JAKLHH010001147.1 GCA_022710245.1 Myxococcota bacterium | reverse complement strand
CCCGTCGATCCTGGTGATCCTGCTCGGACCGGCAGCGATCATGGTCATGCGCTCGTTCTAGGAGGCACCCTTTGACCCGTCCGTCCGCACGCCCGCTGTCCCTGGTCGCTCCGGAGCGCGAGCGCCGAGCGCCGCGCGGCGCCGCCTCTGCCCTGCGCGCCGTGTCGCTGCTCGTCACCCTCGGGCTGGCCGCCTGCTCGCGGGTCCCGGCGCCGCAGAGCGCGAGCGACCTGCCCGGCGGCGAGGTGAGCCGCCTGCGCCAGCAGATGGCCGAGGTGCTCGTGCAGCAGCGCGACTTCGACCTCGCGCTCCCCTACCTGAAGAACCTCCTCGCGCTGGCGCCCTCGAACGCGCGGCTGCACCTCCTCCTCGGGATCGTGCTGCGCGAGAAGGGCCAGCTCGAGGCCGGCGAGCGGGAGCTCCGCGCCGCGCTCGAGCTCGACCCGAGGAGCCCGGCCGTGCACGCGGCGCTCGGCGTGCTCCTCAGCAAGCGGCGCCGCTTCGCCGAGGCGGAGCAGAGCCAGCGGCGCGCCATCGCGCTCGCCCCCACGCGCGCCAACTACCACAACGACCTCGGCTTCTGCCTCTTTCTGCAGAAGCGCTTCGAGGACGCCCGCAAGGAGCTGGTCGAGGCGATCCGGCTCGATCCCGCGCTGCGCGCCGCCTTCAACAACCTCGGCTTCGTGCACGGCATGCTGGACGATCGCGAGGAGGCGATGCGCGCCTTCCTGCAGGGTGGATCCCGCGCCATGGCGCTGACCAACATGGGCTTCCTCGAGGAGCTCAAGGGCCGCGTCGGCGCCGCGCGTCGCTACTACGAGGAGGCGTTGCGGGTGAAGCGCGGCTACCCGCCCGCGCTGCGCAACCTGAAGAACCTCGAGCCTGGACGCCTGGACCTCGACGGTGACGCGGCTCCTGACGCCCGCGGCGTCACGCCGGGCGCAGCGGACCCGACGGCGAGCGGGCCGCAGGCCGGCAAGGGCAGGCCGCCGGCCGCGCCAGGCGGCCTGACCGCCCAGGCCCCCGATGAGCTGCTGGAAGGAGACGTGCGATGAAGCTGCTCCCCTCGCTCCTCTTCATCCTCCTCTTCGTCCTCCTCGCCGCCACGCTGGCCGGCTGCGCGAACGACGCGCACCTCGGCAGGTACACGCGGCAGAACCACGACCTCATCTTCCAGATGCAGGCGGGCCGACGTCCCGGCGCGACGCAGGGGCTGGAGCCGATGCTCGCCGAGGAGGTGGAGTTCTCGGTGGCGAACTTCCGCGCCATCTCCACCCGCAACAACCAGGTCCAGCAGCAGCAGAACTTCCTGCCAGTGGCGCGGTAGAGCGCCGTGGCCCGGCGCATGGGGCGAGGGCCTGAGAAGAGGGGCGCCCGGCCGAGGGGCGCCCGGCCGAGGGGCGTCCGGCCGAGGGGCGTCCGGCCGAGGGGTGTCGAGGGCGGCGTGGTCCCCGTCTTCGTCCTCTGGCTGACCGTGCTCCTCGGCTTCGCGATCGCCGCGCTGGTCCTCGGGCGCAAGAGCTTCGAGCGCCGCGAGCTGCAGAGCGCCGCCGACGCCTTCGCGCTCGCGGCGGCCTACGCCGTCGAGCAGCGGGGGCTCCAGGGCCTCTCGCTCGCTGTCGGCGACCGCAACTGGGCCCTGGCCCTGGCCGCCAGGAACAGCCGCATGAACCTGACACCCGCCTCGGCGGAGGTGGTGATCGAGCGGCACCCGACCGAGCACCGGGTCGTGGTCAAGGTCCGCCTGGCGACCAAGTTCGACAGCGGGCAGAAGTGGTTCCCCAACCCGATGATCGAGGTCTGGGCGACCTCGCAGGCGCAGGTCAACGAGCAGGAGTACGGCGAGCTGTGGCCCGCGATCGACTTCCTCCTCGACGGCTCGGAGTCGATGGGCTGGCCGATCCCCGGGAGCAACGAGACCAAGCCCGCCTCGCAGGTGCTGGTGGAGCTGATCAAGGAGTACGCCTCCTACACGCTGCCCGTGCGGAACGGAGTGGTCGTCTTCGAGAACGACATCGCGCCGGGGAGCGTGGCGCCGCCGCAGCAGAAGGTGGTCGACCACGGCAAGGCGATCAGCGACGGAGTCGCCAAGCTGAACCCGGCGACCGGCAAGATGAGCAACGCCTTCGCGGCGCTGCAGCGCGCCGGCGCGGACCTCGCCAACTCCGGCCCCGGCGGCCGCAACGTCGTCTTCATCTCCGACGGCGAGTCCACCGCGGGCGGGCTCGGCTGCGCGAACCGCACCCAGTGCAACATCGATCAGGCGCGGCAGGAGAGCGACAAGCTGCGCGCGCTGGTCCCCGATGGGGTCGCGCTCTTCTCCGTCGAGATCCGCCGCAAGAACTTCACCCCCGAGGCGGAGCAGTTCCTGCGCGCGATCGCCGGGCCGCCGGCGGCGGCGGGCCTCGCCGCGCCGGACGTCGACAAGGCCGCCTTCTACCACCTGGCGCAGAGCATCCTCGGCATCCAGACGTTCTTGAACGACCTCACGCGCAGCATCTGCACCTTCGGCCCGCTCGACCCCGCGCCGGGCGCGCCGGCCGACGCCGTGCGCATGCGCCGGGGCGTGCTCGGCCTGATGGGCCCGCCGCGCCGCGTGCACGCGCACCTGCGCAACGTGAACGGGCAGGAGACGGTGATCCCCAGCGTGCCCGCGCGCGACCTGGTCCCGGAGCAGCCGGGCTTCGAGTACCTGCTGCAGGAGAAGAACGGCCAGCGTCGCGCCTACGTCATCCTCACCCGCACCTCGTGCAACCAGCTCGGCTCCCACGTGGCGAATCGCCTGGTGGTGCGCTGGGACGAGGCGCAGCTCTCGCCGCTGCCGAAGTAGCGGTCTCTCGCCTCACGCTTGCGCGTCTCCAGGTCTCGCCGAGACGTGGTCGCCAAGACTCGCTCGCCGGCTCACCGGCTCACCGGCAGCGACGGTTGGTCGGGGCGGAGGAGCGCATGGCCCGCATCATCGAGATGCGTCCACGGACTAACTGACCGAGCGAGATTCTCGATCCGCGATGAGCAGGGAAGCTTGCAACAAGGCGGCGCGTGGGGCGCCGCGGGAGTCAGTGGTAGAAGAGAAGAATGCTTGACGAAAGAAGTTGGGGACGCCTCGAATTTCGACTTGGGGGTCAAAACACACTGGAGGTCGTCCCCATGAAGAAGC
>JAKLHH010001146.1 GCA_022710245.1 Myxococcota bacterium | reverse complement strand
ACGTACGAGAGGCCACCGGTAAGCCGTGTGCGGGAAAACCGCACGCACGGTTTGAAAGGGGGACTTACTCACCTGCGTTGGCAGTGGCGCAGGATAAAGGAGTAGGTTCTACCAATGACCGAGATGCCAGGCGGCGGCCGCGACGCCGCGCTCCCCATCGACGCTGTGCTGCCCCGGCTCCTCGAGGAGGTGGGCCGCTCACGCGCGGTCCTGCTCAGCGCGCCGCCCGGCGCCGGCAAGACCACGCGCGTACCGCCGGCGCTGCTCCGCGCCGGGTTGGTCGAGGGGCAGCTCGTGCTGCTGCAGCCGCGGCGCCTCGCGGCGCGCGCCGTGGCCGCGATGATGGCGCGCGGCCTCGGCGAGCCGCTCGGCCGTACGGTGGGCTACCGCGTGCGCTTCGAGGAGCGCGCCTCGAAGGAGACGCGCATCCTGGTCGTCACCGAGGGCATCCTCACCCGGCGGCTGCTCGCGGACCCGCTCCTCGAGGGGGTCGGCTGCGTCATCCTCGACGAGTTCCACGAGCGCTCCCTCGACGCCGACCTCTGCCTCGGCTTCCTGCGTGAGCTCCTCGAGGCGCGCCCGGAGCTGCGCCTGATCGTCATGTCCGCCACCCTGCAGGCCGCGCCGCTCGCCGAGCTCCTCGGCGGAGCGCCGCTCGTCTCCTGCGAGGTGCGCGGCCACCCCCTGGCGATCGCCTACCGGCCGGCGCCCGCCGGAGAGCGGCGGCCGCTGCCGGCGCGCGTGCGCGCGGCGCTCCTCGAGCTGCTCGCCGCACCCGACGACGACGGCGGCGATCTCCTCGTCTTCCTCCCCGGCGCGTCCGAGATCCGGCAGGCGCTCCGCGAGCTCGAGGAGCACCCGCTGCCGGGCCAGCCGGAGCTGGTGCCCCTCTACGGCGCGCTCCCGGCCGCGGAGCAGGACCGCGCGCTCAGGCCCGGCGCCGGCCGCCGCGTGGTGCTGGCGACGAACCTCGCCGAGACCTCGCTCACCGTGCCCGGCGTGACCGCGGTGATCGACAGCGGCCTCGTCAAGCGGCTCCGCTACGACCCGCGGCTCGGGCTCGATCGCCTGGAGCTCGGGCAGGTCAGCCGCGCGAGCGCCGAGCAGCGCGCGGGGCGGGCAGGGCGCCTGGCGCCGGGGCGGGTGCTGCGCCTCTGGAGCGCCGCGGAGCAGGCCGCGCTCGCCGAGGCGGAGGCGCCGGAGCTGGCGCGCGTCGACCTCGCGCCCGCGCTCCTCGCCATCCTCACCTTCCAGCCCGGAGACCCCTCGCGCCTGCGGCTCCTCGAGCCGCTCCCGGCGCCGGCGCTGGCCCGCGGCCTCTCGCTGCTCCGCGCGCTGGGTGCGCTCGAGGCTGGCGCGCAGACGGCGCTCTCACCGCTCGGCCGGCGCCTCGCCGCGCTGCCGGTCCACCCGCGGCTCGGCGCGATGCTCGAGGCCGCGCGCGGCGAGGGGCTGCTCGAGGAGGGCGCGCTCCTGGCGGCGCTCCTCGGCGAGCGCGACCTCCTCGCCCGCGGTCAGCCGGCCACGGCGAGCGAGTCCGACCTCCTCCACCGCCGCGAGCTCTTCCTCGAGCTCGAGGCTGGCCGCTTCGCGCCGGCGCTCGCCTCGCGGCTCGGCGTGGACCGTCGCGCCGCGGAGCAGGTCGCCGAGGCACGCGAGCAGCTGCTCCGCCTCGCGCGCGGCGAGGGCCGGCCGCGGCGCGGCAGCTCGCGGGAGAGCCCGGGCGGCAGCTCGCGGGAGAGCCCGGACGGCAGCTCGCGGGAGAGCCCGGGCGGCAGCTCGCGGGAGAGCCCGGGCGGCAGCTCGCGGGAGAGCCCGGACGGCCCTGGGCTCGAGTCGCGCCTGCGGCGGGTGATCCTCGCCGGCTACCCCGACCGGGTCTGCCGCCGGCGCGCGCCGGGGAGCCCCGAGGCGGTGATGGTGGGCGGCCGCGGGGTGCGCCTCGCCGAGGAGTCGGGCGTCCGCGAGGCCGAGCTCTTCGTCGCGCTCGAGGCGGAGGCGGGCAGGCCGGGGCTCCACTCGGTGAGCCTGGTCCGGCAGGCGAGCGCCGTCGACGAGGGGATGCTCGCCGCGCTCTTCCCCGCCCAGCTCACGAGCGCGCGCGAGGTCACCTTCGACGAGCGGCGCGAGGCGGTGCTGGGCCTCGAGCGCCGGCGCTTCGCCGATCTCGTCCTCGCCGAGCGCGAGGCGCCGGTGGACCGGGGGCACGCGGCGGAGCTCCTCGCCGAGGCCGCCGCCCGGCGCTTCGCGGAGCTCTTCCGCCCCGACGAGGAGGGCCGCCAGCTCCTCGGGCGGCTGCACCTCGCGGCCGCGCACCTCGCCGAGGAGGGCTGGCCCGACCCGAGCGAGGCAGGGCTCCGCGCCCTCCTCCCCGCGCTCTGCGCCGGGCGCCACAGCCTCGCTGAGCTGGCGCGGCTCGACTGGGCGAGCGCGCTGGCTGCGCGCCTCGACGGCCGCCAGCGCGCGCTCCTCGAGCGTGAGCTCCCCGAGCGGCTGGAGGTGCCGTCGGGGAGCCGCATCCGCGTCGACTACGCGCCGGCGCTCGAGGGCGGCGCACCCGTGCTCGCGGTCAAGCTGCAGGAGCTCTTCGGGCTCGCCACCAGCCCGCGCGTCGCGCGGGGACGCGTGGCGCTGGTCCTCCACCTGCTCGCGCCGAGCGGGCGACCGGTGCAGGTGACGCAGGACCTGGCCAGCTTCTGGAACACGGGCTACTCCGAGGTGCGCCGCACACTGCGCGGCCGCTACCCGAAGCACCCCTGGCCGGAGGACCCCTGGACCGCGCCGCCGACGGCGCGCACCAAGCGTGGAGGTCGCTGAGCCGTCGACTCAGCTCGTCGCCGGCCCCTCGAGCCGCTCGAGCCGCACGCGCTGATCGTAGAAGGCGGTCCCCTCGCCGAGATCCGTCGCGCGCCCCTCGACGAGGAGGTTGACGCCGCCTCCGCAAGAGACCCAGCTGCCGCGCGGCACCACGCAGAGGTCACGGCGCAGCCGCCGATCGAGGCGGACGCGCACGGTGAGGCCGCCGAGCGGGCTCAGCAGCCGGGCCAGCCCTCCGTCCGCCAGGCCGGCGGCCCCGGGGGCCTCGGGGTGCACGCTGCACTCGGGGGGCGCCTGCTGCTCTCGCGGGAGGCGCCGCGAGGTCTGCCAGCGTCGGCTGG
>JAKLHH010001145.1 GCA_022710245.1 Myxococcota bacterium | reverse complement strand
CTCCGCCGGCTGCTCTCGCGCGTGAGAGACCTCCCGCCGGACCTCGTCGAGACCGCCGTGGACATGACCGGCGGCAACCCCTTCTTCATGGAGGAGCTGGTCCGGCTCCTGATCGACAACGGCAGCATCCAGGCCGACGGCATGCGCTGGGAGATCGACGCCGCCCGGGTGGAGGAGGTGGAGCTGCCGATGACCGTCGAGGAGGCGGTCCACGCGCGCATCGCCGCCCTCTCCAGCAGCGAGCGCGACGCCCTCGAGAAGGCGTCCGTGCTGGGCGGCGTCTTCTGGCTGGAGGCGCTGGTCTGCTTCAGCCGCCTCGAGCAGGAGATCGCGGAGAAGTCCCACATCTGGATGGCCGACGTCCTGCACCAGACCATCAAGGAGGTGCTGGACGGGCTGATCGAGCGGGACTACCTGCTGCAGCTGCCGGACTCGTCGATCCCGGACGCGACCGAGTACGCCTTCAAGCACAACCTCGAGCGCGAGCTGATCACCAAGCTGCTCGAGCCGGGCCGCATGCGCCAGTACCACCGCTTCGCGGCGCAGTGGCTGGAGACCAAGCTGCCCGACCGCTCGGAGGCGCAGCTCGAGTACCTGGGCCAGCACTACGAGCGCGGGGGCAACCACCGGCGCGCGGCGTTCTGCTTCGTCCACGCGGGCGACAAGGCGCGGGCGCGCTACGCGAACGAGCAGGCGGCGACCTACTACCGTCAGGGCGTGGGCCTGCTCGACCTCGACGACGCGCTCTCCAAGATCGAGGCGCTGCACAACCTGGGCGACGTCTGCACCATCCTCGGCCGCACCGCCGAGGCGATGGAGCACTTCTCCGAGATGCTGCGGCTCGCCTGGCTCCTCGACCACAAGGCGAAGGGCGGCGCCGCGCACCGCCGCATCGGGCGGCTCTTCACCACGCTCGGCGAGTACGAGCGCGCGGTCACCCACCTCAACATCGCGCTCCGGCTCTTCGAGCGCGCGACGGACTCGCGCGGCGTCGCCGCTGCCCTCGACGACGTCGGCCAGGTCTCGATGCTGAAGGGGGAGTACGACCAGGCGCTCGACTTCCACCGCCGGGCGCTCTCGATCAAGAAGGACATCGGCGATCCCCGCGCGATCGCGGTCTCGCTCAACAGCATCGGCACGGTCCACCAGAGCTCGGGCTCGTTCAAGGCCGCGCTCGACTGCTTCGTCGAGGCGCTCGAGATCCGGCGCGAGGTGAACGACCGGCTGGGCGTGGTCGACTCGCTGGTCAACCTGGGCGGCGCCTACCGGGCCCAGAGCGACTACGCGCGGGCCTTCCAGCTCTGGACCGACGCCCTCAAGCTCGCGCGCGAGATCGGCGACCGCCTGCACGAGGGCTACCTGCACATCAACCTCGGCGAGGCCCAGCTCCAGCTCGGCAAGCTGCGCGAGGCCGAGCAGCACCTGGCCGACGCGGCGGCGATCGCGAACGACCTGGGTGACAAGCGGCTGCGGGCCGACTGCAGCCGGGGCATGTGCGAGGTGAAGCTCGCGCTGGGCGATCTGGCGGGCGCCGAGACGCAGGCCTCGGCCGCGCTGGAGATCTCCGACCTCCTCGGGCTGCGCCCGGAGAAGGGCGCCGCGCTGCGCGCGCTCGCCGAGGTGGTCGCCGCGCACGAGATCGACGACGAGCGGCGGGTCCGCTGCACCGAGCTCTTCCGCAAGGCGATCGAGCTCTTCGCCGAGCTGGGCAACGACCTCGAGCTGGCGCGGACCTACGCCAGCTTCGCGGACTACCACGACCGCTGCGGTCGCTGGGAGGAGGCTGATCAGTACCGCTCCCGGGCCGACGAGATCTTCAGCCGGCTGAAGGGCCCGGCGGGCTCCTCCCGGAGCACCCAGGGACGCGACGACCGGGGCGCCGGCCGCCGCTGAGCGAGCGCCTGATGTTCTCACTCGCCAGCATCGACTTCGAGCAGATCCCCGCGGCGGTGGTGCGCCTCTGCCGCCGCCTGCGAGAGCGCGGGCACGACGCCTTCCTCGTCGGGGGCGGCGTGCGCGATCTGCTCCTCGGCCGGCCCGTGCACGACTGGGACATCGCCACCTCGGCGCGACCCGAGGAGGTGCAGCGGGCCTTCGCGCGCACGGTGCCGACCGGGATCAAGCACGGCACCGTCACCGTCCTCGAGGGCGGGCTCGAGCTGCAGGTCACCACCTTCCGCGGCGAGACGACCTACAGCGACGCGCGGCACCCGGACTCGGTGAGCTTCGTCCGCTCCATCGAGGAGGACCTCTCGCGGCGCGACTTCACGATCAACGCGATGGCGCTCGACCCCGTGGCGCGCGTGCTGGTGGATCCCTGGGGCGGGGCGGACGACCTGGAGCGCCGGCTGCTCCGCGCCGTGGGCGAGCCGCTGGCGCGCTTCGGCGAGGACGGGCTCCGGGCGATGCGGGCGGTGCGCTTCGCGGCGGTGCTCGAGCTCGCGGTGGATCCGCCGACGCTCGCCGCCATCCCGCAGGTGCTGGACCGCTTCCGCCGCGTCTCCGCGGAGCGCGTGCGCGACGAGCTCCTGAAGCTCCTCGTCGCGCCGAGGCCGTCGGTGGGGATCGAGCTGATGCGCGTCTCCGGGCTCCTCGGGGAGGTGCTGCCCGAGCTCCTCGCCGGCTTCGACCTGACCCAGAACCGCTTCCACGCCGAGGACGTCTACTGGCACTCGCTGCACGCCTGCGACGGGGTCCCGGCGGACCCCATCCTGCGCCTCGCCGCGCTGCTGCACGACATCGGCAAGCCCGTCACCGCGGCGCCCCACGCCACGCGGGAGGGCGAGAACGCGTTCCACGCCCACGAGCACGAGGGCGCGCAGCTCTGCGACGCGATCGCGCGGCGGCTGAAGCTCTCCAACGAGGAGCGCGAGCGGCTCTGCCACCTCGTGGCGCACCACATGATCCAGCTCGAGGGCTGGAGCTCGCCGGGGCTCAGGCGCCTGCTGCGGCGGGTCGGCCTCGAGCACCTGGACGACCTCTTCGCGCTCCGCGCGGCGGATCTCGGCGGGCGGCCCGAGGCGGAGACGCGGCTCGCGCAGCTGGCGGAGCTCCGCCGGCGCCTGGACGGGCTGGCGCAGGAGCGGCCGGCCCTCGACACGCGCGACTTCTTCATCGACGGCAAGGCCGTGATGTAGCGGCCCGTGATCCCGCCGGGCCGGC
>JAKLHH010001144.1 GCA_022710245.1 Myxococcota bacterium | reverse complement strand
GCGCAGCCGCTTCCTGGTGCTCGCCTGCGACGTGAAGTGCAAGCCGCACGCGGCGGACTTCCAGAAGGCGACCGCCGAGGCGCGGCAGGGCGCGCTCCGCTTCGCGCGCGGCGTGACCCCCGGCGGCTCCTCGAACCTGCAGGGCGCCTTCGAGGAGGCGGCGGGCCAGATCGCGCGCGCGGCGAGCGCGGCGCAGGTGATCTACCTGGGCGACGGCCGGCCGAGCGCCGGCGAGCTCCGCGAGCCCGAGCTCGCGCGGCTGGTGGTGAGCAAGCTCTCGCGCGTCGGCGCGGGGCTCACCGCGCTGCAGATCGGCGACGACGCGAGCGAGCTCTTCCTCACCGAGGCGACGCGGCGGCTCGGCGGCGCGGTGCACCGGCTCGGCGCCGGCGACGACGTCGCCAGCCTGGTCTTCGAGGTGGTCGCCGCGCTCTACCGGCCGACCCTCTCCGACCTCGAGCTCTCCTTCGAGGGGCTCGACGTGCACCACGTCTACCCGCAGAGGCTCGGCGCGCTCACCGCGGGCGCCGAGGTGGTCCTGGTCGGGCGCTACGGCAAGGGCGGGCAGGGCGCGCTCAAGCTGCACGGCAAGCTCGGCGGCAAGCCCTTCGAGCGGCGCTACCCGCTGCACCTCGCGGCGGACTCCGTCGAGAAGCAGGCGAACCAGTTCATCCCGCGCGTCTGGGCCGAGGCGCACATCGAGGACCTCACCCTCGAGGGCTACGCGGCCAACCGCGCCGAGATCGTGCGCGTGAGCAAGGCCTACACCGTGCTCAGCCGCGCGACCGCCTTCCTCGTCCTCGAGAACGAGCGGATGTACCGCGAGTTCGGCGTCACCCGGCGCAAGCACGACACCAGGGGCCTCTCGCCACTCGCGCTGCGCCAGAGCAAGGATCAGCCCGAGGACAAGAACGCGAAGGCCGCGAACCAGCCGGCCGCCACCGCGGCGCCGACGGGCGCCAGCGCGGCGCCGGGCCTGGCGAGCGCGGTGGGCAAGTCGGGCGGCGGCAGCGCCGGACCCATGCGCGCCGCCGAGCGCGAGAAGACGCCGGCCAGCGCCGCCGAGGAGGCGCCGCCCCCGGCGAAGCACGCGAGCCCGAAGGCCGACGCCGCCGAGGATCTGGACAGCGCGGCGGGAGCGGACCCGGCGCCCCGCGACGAGGCGAGCCAGCCGGACACGAAGGAGAAGAAGGCCAAGGGCAAGGCGGAGCCCGCCGCGGAGGCCCGCCGCTCGCGGTCCGCGCCGGCCAAGAAGATGCCGGCCGCGCGCCCGCGCCCGCTCAGCGTCGATGACCTGCGCGGCGACCGGATGGGCTCCGGCTACGGCGGCGGCCGCGCCCGGATGGCGCCGATCACCACCGCGCGCATCGACCTCGCCGACGGAGCGCCGGGGCCAGGTGCGGTGCGCGCCGAGGAGATGCTGCGCCGGCAGCTCGAGGCGAGCCCGCTCCGCCGCGCGCTCCATGTGAGCTACCAGCGCGTGCTGCTGCAGAACGGCCGCGCCGAGGAGGCGCTCCGCCACGCCGAGAAGTGGGCCGAGGTCGACGGCGAGAGCGCGGCGCCGCTGACCGCGCTCGCCGACGCGCAGGCGATCCGCACCGACCTCGCCACGGCGATGCGCACGCGCGCCTCGGCGGTCGACGTCGAGCCGGGCAGCCAGCGCCTGCACCGCGAGCTCGCCGAGCTCTACCGGAACAAGGGCGAGCTGCGCCTGAGCTGCGCGCACCTCTGGAGCCTGGTCTCCCTCGCGCCGCGCGCGCAGGAGCGCTACGTCGCGCTGGCCCGTTGCCTCGCCGGCACCCCCGAGGGCAAGGAGCCGGTCGTGCAGCTCCTCAGCGAGCTCGCGGGCTCGGCGCGCGGCCCTGAGGTGGGCAGCCTCGGGCGCACGCTCGCGGCGGTGCGCGCGGCGGTGGCGGGGCCGGGCATCCCGGCGGCGGGCGGCGCGCTCAGCGTGCGCGCGACCTGGGATCAGCCCCTCGACCTCGACCTGGTGCTGGTCACCCCGCGCGGCGAGCGGCTCTCGGCGATGGGCGCGCCGGCGGGCGTCGTCGAGGCGGACAGCCACGACGGCCGCACGCCCGAGGTGCTCCGCCTGCGCAGCCTGCGCGACGGCAACTACCGCATCGAGGTGGCGCGGCCGCAGGGCGCCAAGGGGGCGGTCTCGGGGACGGTGATGATCCAGGCGCTCGGCAAGACCCGCACGGTGGCGTTCGCCATCCCCGAGGCCTCCGACGGGCTCCGCGCGCTGGCGCGGGTCAGCGTCACGCGGACGTATCCGATGCGGTACTACCGCTGACCAGCCAGCCCTCTACGCCGAGCACTCGGGGAAGTCGTCGTCGTAGCTGCCGCCGAACGCCTTCGGAAACTCGAGGCCCTTGGCGGTGAACTTGCCGGTGTGCTTCTTCGACCCGCCGGCCGCCCGCTGCAGCTCGAGCTCCACCGCGCCGCCCACGACCTTCCAGGTGCCGCGCACCTTCACCTTCTTCATCTCGCCGCTGTCGGTTGGCTGCTCGTAGGTGAAGACCACCTTGCCGCCCGCCGCGAAGGCGAGGTTGCGCCAGTAGGACTGGGTGCCCGACTCGCCCACCACGCTCGACCAGGTGACCTTCTGCAAGAGGGTCGGGATGTCCTCGGCCTTCGTCGGCGAGAGGCCCATGATCGCCGTCTGGAAGTAGAAGGTCCCGCGCACCGACTTGAGGTCGGCGTCCTTCTGCGCGGTCTTCGCCAGCGCGGGCTTCAGCGTGACCGCGGTGCGCAGCGCGGTCAGGATCGAGGAGATCGAGGTCAGCTGGCAGTCGTCGCTCTTCTGCGCCCGCAGCACCGCGCTGGTGCAGGCGAGGTTGTAGTGGGCGAGGGCGTGCCTTCCGTCCTTCTCGGTGGCGCTCTTGAACTTGTCGGCGGCCTCCGCGACCTTCTTCTGCTTGTAGAGGCGCATGCCCTCGGCGTTGAGCTCGGCCGCGGTCTGGGCGTGGGCCGGGCCGGCGGCGAGCGCGAGCCCCACCGCGAGGGCGATGGGCCAGAGCAGAGGCTGGAGCGATCGCTTCATCGTTGTCTCTCCGTGCGCCGGTTAAACCGGCGGGGTGTTGTGAATGAAAGAGTCATACGTTGAAGGGCTAGCGACCCACGACGGCCCCGAGTCATGCGCAGTCGGTGGCAACACCGTCG
>JAKLHH010001143.1 GCA_022710245.1 Myxococcota bacterium | reverse complement strand
GCCCCCGCGAGGAGGTCGCGCCGCTCGCGGTAGGTGGCGCGCATGCCGTCGACGCAGCTCTGGTCGCCCTGCATCGCCGCGATGGCGGCGTCCTGCACCGCCGTGAAGACCCCGGAGTCGAAGTTGGTCTTGATCTTCCCCAGCGCGCCGACCAGCACCTCGCTGCCGACGGCGAAGCCCACGCGCCAGCCGGTCATGTTGTAGGTCTTCGAGAGGCTGTAGAACTCGATGGTCCGCGCGCGCGCGCCCGGCACCTGCAGGAACGAGGGCGGCCGCGGCTCCTCGAAGAACATCTCCGAGTAGGCGAGGTCCGAGGCGATGATCAGGTCGTGGCGTTCGGCGAAGGCGTGGAGCTTCTCCAGGTCCTCGAGGCGCGCGACGCCGCCCGTCGGGTTGTTCGGGTAGTTCAGGTAGAGGAGCTTCGCCCGCCGCGCGACCTCCTCGGGGAGGCCGTCGAGGTCGGGGAGGAACTCGTGGTCCGGCCGCAGCCGGTAGCGGTGCACCTCGGCCCCGACGAAGCGGCAGGTCGTCGCGTAGACCGGGTAGGCGGGGTCGGGGACCAGCGCCAGGTCGCCGGGGTTCATCACCGCGAGCGGCAGGTGCGCGATCCCCTCCTTGCTGCCGATCAGCGTGAGGACCTCGGTCTTGGGGTCGAGCTTGACGTCGAAGCGCGAGGCGTAGAAGGCGGCGCAGGCCTGGCGACACTCGAGGCTCCCGGCGTAGGCCGGGTAGCGGTGGTTGGCCGGCTTGCGCGCGGCCTGGCAGAGGGCGTCGATGATGTGGGCGGGGGTCGGGATGTCCGGGTCGCCGATGCCGAAGTCGATCACGTCCATCCCGCGCTCGCAGGCCTCGGCCTTCATCTTGTCGATGGCCGCGAAGAGGTAGGGCGGGATGACGCGGACGCGCTCGGCGGCTTCGATCTTCATCTCTCGATCTCCTTCATGCGGTGCGGGCTCGCGCTCCTCGCGAGCCGGGCGAATCTAGCAGAGGCGGGGGCAGCGGGCTACTCGGCGACGACCGTGTTCCTGAGGACGCCGATCCCCTCGATCTCGATTTCCACGGTGGACCCGGGCTCGAGCTGCCCGACCCCGGGCGGGGTGCCGGTCGAGATGACATCGCCCGGGAGCATGGTCATCACCCGCGTCACCGCCTCGATCAGCTGCGGCACCGTGAAGATGAGGTCCGCCGTCGAGGAGTCCTGCCGCACCGCGCCGTTCACCCGCGTGGTGATGCGGAGCGCCGAGGGGTCGAGGCCGCTCGCCAGGCAGGGGCCGAGCGGCGCGAAGGTGTCGAACCCCTTCGCGCGGGTGTACTGCACGTCCTTCACCTGCAGGTCGCGCACGGTGACGTCGTTCATGCAGCAGTAGCCGGCCACGTAGGAGAGCGCCTCGGCCGCCGGCACGCGCCGCGCCGGCCGGCCGAAGACGACGGCCAGCTCGCCCTCGTAGTGGACCTGCGCGAACCCCGCCGGTCGCACGATCGCCCCGCCCGGCGCGAGGACCGCGCTCGCCGGCTTGAGGAAGAGGAGCGGCTCCTCCGGGAGCTTCTTCTTCATCTCCTCGGCGTGCGCGCGGTAGTTGAGCCCGATCCCCACGATCTTGGTGGGCTCGATCGGCGGCAGGAGCTCGACGTCCTCGAGCCGCGCGGGCGCCCCGTCCTCGCGTCCCTGCGGGACGCTCCGGGATGAGGCAGGGTGCGCGCCCTCGAGCACGGCGAGGCGCCCCCCCTCGAGGAGCTCGGCGCGGCCGACGGCGCCTCCCCAGCGGTAGCGGATGGTACGAGTGATCGGCATGGTGCACCTCGAGGTCGTGGGGTCAAGGCAGGCGCGTGAAGGCGACCATGGTGATGTCGTCGTACTGCGAGGTGGCGCCGGTGTGGCGCTGCAGGTCCCTGAGCACCGAGTCGAGGAGCCCCACCGCCGGCGCGGCCGCGAGGCTCCGCTGCAGGCGCTGGAAGCCGTACTCCTCGCCGCTGCCGCTCTTGGCCTCGATCACGCCGTCGGTGCAGAGGACGACGCTGTCGCCGGGCTGCAGCTCGAGCGCGAACTCGTCGAAGGACGCCTCGGGCAGCACCCCGAGCGCGAGGTTGGTCGCCTCGTCCATCGTGGTCACCTCACCGCCGATGCCGTGCCTGAGGAGCGGCGGGATGTGGCCGGCGTTGGCGACGGTGAGCAGGCGGCGCGGGACGTCGAGCTCCATGTAGAGCACGGTGGCGAACATGTTGTCCTGCGCCGTGGTGATGAGCGAGCCGTTCGCCCGCGCCAGCACGCGCGCCGGGCTCGCCTCGGTGAGCGCGTAGTAGCGCATGTCCGAGGTGAGCCGCGCCATCAGCAGCGCGGCGCTGACGCCCTTGCCCGAGACGTCGCCGATGAGGACGCCGATCCGCTCGCCGGGGAGCGGGATGAAGTCGTAGAAGTCGCCGCCGACGTCGAAGACCGGGTTGTAGCGGCGCGTGAAGATGTACCCCGGCACCTCGGGCGGCTCCGAGGGCAGGAAGCTCTGCTGCACGCGCCGCGCGAAGAGCATGTCCTGCTCGAGCCGCTGCTGGCGGAGCAGGAGCTGGTGCATCTGCGCGTTGAGGTAGGCGATCCCCGCCTGGCTGGCGACCCCGGAGAGGAGGTCGAGGTCCTCCTGGGTGAAGGGGGCGCCGTCGACCTTGCCCTCGATGAGCAGGATGCCGAGCGTCTTGCCCTGGGCCGCGAGCGGCGCGCACATCCTGGTGGAGCCGGCGCTGGTCTTGCGAGCGCTGCCGACCGAGAGCACCGACTTGCCCTCTTGCAGCACCTGCGCCACGACGGACTGCGAGACGACCAGCCCGCCGGAGTAGCCCTCCCCCCGCCGCCGCCGGATCGCGCCGGGCACCAGCTGGTTGCTCTTGTCGAGCAGCATGATGAAGCCGCGGTCGGCGTCGGGGAAGATGTTGAAGAGGTAGTCGAGGATCTGGTTGAAGAGCTTCTTCGGCTCGAGGATGGAGCCGATCGCGCTGGTCACCGCGTAGATCGTCTCCAGCGTGCGGTGCGCCCGGGCCAGGTCGACGCGGAGATCGTCCTCGCTGGTCTCGTCGTGCAGCGTGTCGCGCAGGGTGCCCATCGGCTTGCGCGCCTCGGTCACCGTGTTGACCAGGCCCGCCTCCCCGCCGGCGACCACCGTCACCATGTTCACCCAGCG
>JAKLHH010001142.1 GCA_022710245.1 Myxococcota bacterium | reverse complement strand
TCCTCGGCCTCGGGCTCGGCGGCTGCGTCGAGGCCGACCTCGGTGACACACCGGTCTTCTGCAACCCGGGCAACCCCCGCTGCCCGAAGGGCTACCTCTGCGCCCTGCAGAAGGGCGAGGAGGTCTGCGTCAAGGAGGGCCGCCAGCCGGCGAGCCTGCAGGGCGACGCGGGCCGGCCAGGCGCCGACGGGCGCTGAAGCGCGCTCGCCTCAGCGGACGGGACGCGCGGGCTTGCCGATCCGCGGCAGCCTCGGCGGCTGCTGCAGGGTGGAGAGGAGCCCGAGCACGTAGTAGCCGTCCTTCTGGAAGAGCTCGAGCGCGGCGTCGCGGCTGGTGAGGCTCTGGACGCCCATGCTCTCCACCTCGGTGAAGCCGTCGCTGTAATGCCGCCCCATGTAGGGAGCGACGAACCCGCCCTCCCAGCCGCGCTGCGCGTCGGTGTAGCTGGTCCCCGAGAGCAGCTCCGAGAGCGGACGCGAGGGCGTCCCGAAGGCGCGCTGCACGAGCAGGGCGTGGCTCAACGCCTGCACCCGCGGGCCGCCGAAGAACTCCAGCATGTGGCCGAGCTCGTGGAGGATGTCCTTGACGCTGCTCTCGGGCCGCACCGCGAAGGTCGCCTTCGTGTAGGGGACGATCACGCCCGGCACCGCGAAGGCCCGCGTCAGCTGCACGGTGACCGGCGGCAGCCGGCGCAGGAGCGCCGGGTGCACGACACGCGCGAGGATGGCGAAGGCCTCGTCGACGCGGCGCTGGATGGTCGCCGCCTCCTGGCTGCCGATGCGCCCCTTCTCGTGCTCCGCCAGGTAGCCAGCGAGGCGGCCGGCGAGGTCCCGATCGGCGGCGCTCTGGCTGGCGGCGAGCCGCGTGGCCTGCGCCTGGAGAAAGTCGTGCAGCTCCTTGACGGTGCCCTTCGGGCGCTTGCCCCGATCGATCACGGCCTGCACCGCGGCGTCGCCGGTCATCGGCAAGAGGTCGCTGACGAGCACCTTCGGCTTCCAGGCCGCCGCGCTCGGGCGGAAGGCGCCGAGCCGCTGCTCGAGCCAGGCCGGCGCCCAGCTCGCCTTGTAGTCGCCGAGGTAGGCGCCCAGGCGCCCGGCGAGCGTGCGATCCTCCTCGCGGCTGCTGCCGCGGAGCAGCGCGGTCTGCCGCTCGAGGTGGAGGTAGAGCTGGCGAGGGGTCCGCGTGCTCTGCATCGCCTGCTCGATCATCGCCTGCACGCCGGCGTCGTTACAGACCGGCAGCAGCGGCATCCGCTCCGGCAGCAGGCGCTCGTCGACGCGGCCAGCCCGCGCCATCAGCCAGCTCGCCAGGCGGGTCGACGTCCGGGCCTCGATCTCGCGATAGGCGCCGGACCCGGGCGTCTGCGGGCCGAGGAGCCCGACCAGCACCGGACGCAGCGAGGCCGCGACCGCGCTCTTCGGCTGCGCCTGGATCGCGCGGCGGAGCGAGGCGGCCCAGGTGGCCGCCGGCTGCGTGGTGATCTTGCTGAGGAGCTCCCGCGCCTGGCCCTGGCCGAGACCGGGGGCGAGCAGCTCCACGAGCCTGGGGCGCGCGGCTGCGGCCGCGGCCGCGGCGAAGGCGAGGCTCGCCTCACGATCGCGAACGTGGATCGCGTGCCGGTGCATGGGCGCCCGCAGGTCCTGGCGCAGGAGCCC
This sequence comes from Myxococcota bacterium, assembly GCA_022710245.1. The sequence goes on along the minus strand of JAKLHH010001142.1, from coordinate 1,518 downwards.
TGCGAGGAGCGCCGTGGAGCTCGCCTTCGTCGTGTTCGGCTCCCACTTGAAGGTGGGCTGGTCGGCAGGCCGCGCGTGGGCGGCCACCTCGAGAGCGAGGAGCCCGAAGAAGGCGAGCGCTGGAGCTGGGCGGAGCACTACCGCCTATCCCAGCAAGCCGCGTGCCGTCCGGGTGGCGCTGCCCAGAAGCGGGGCTCCGTAATTTGCCTTCCGTTCCAGGCTGTTGACCGTCAGCTTGCCGCGACGCGCCAGACCCGAGGTGGCAAGTGCTCTAGCCATGAACCTCCGGTTCCGAGTGGACCGGCGCTCATCCCGCTCATCCGAGGTGCTCGGCCCACCAGCGCCGTGCGTTGGCGAGCTCCTCGATCTCGCGCCGGAGCGCCAGCGCATTGCGGCGAGGCAGGTCGGGGTGGTAGCCCGCGAGGTCGAGGCCCAGCGCCCCGAGCTCCAGCATGCTCGCCTCGCGCACCTCGCGGCTGCGATCGAGGAGCCCATCAAGGATCGCCTGGCGCCTCTGCTCCTCGAGGCTCCACCACTCCTGGTCGGGCAGCTCGGGTGGACAGAGCCGCTCGCAGGCCGCGGCCGCCTCGCGGCAGAGCTCCTCGAGGGCACCCTGCCCCTCGCCGCTCGTCCCGACCGTGGCGAGGAGCAGGACGGGCACGTCCTTCCGGCAGATCGGGGTCAGCGTCAGGCTGCCGCTCTGGGGCAGCGCCCCCGGCCCGTCGCTGCCGCCCCAGCGCAGACCCGTGGCGTCCGCCTCGACCAGCGGGCGCCAGCCGTTCGGATCGTTGCTGAAGACGCGCGCCTGCTCGGCATGCGCCGCGGCCCCTCGCGCGAGGAGGGCGCCGAGGCTGCGGTGGTCGGGCGTGCTGCGGAGCGCCTGCACCGCGGTGGTCACGGTGAGGGGCACGACCCCCGGCGCGCCGCGCGCGTCGAGGTACCGCTCCAGCTCGGGCAGCCAGCGATGGAAGCGCGCGACGGCGAGCCGTCCCTCGGCGCCGCGGGGCACCAGGTCGGCGCTGGTGATGAGCAGCTGGCTTTGCCGGGCCTGCGGGAGCGTCAGGCTCACCTGCACCTCTCCGGGGGGGAGCGGACGCGGCAGCTGGACCCGCACCCCGCCGACCGACACGTCGAGCGCGGCGCCCGAGAGCGCGCCCGCCGGGCTCTGGATCCTCACCTGCGCATCGAGCGGGAAACGCGGCGTGGACCTGCGCTCCGAAGTCCCGATCGACATGGCTCTCCTCCTCGCGCTCCGCGCGCTCACACCGAAGACCGGTCGCCCGCCTCTCTCCAGGGCGGTCCCCTCAGCGCGACCAGGAAGCAGGGTTCGCCGTTGACATACGTGGGCTGCCCCCCCCGCTTCCCCCGCAATGGGGCCTCTTGAGAACGAGATCCCTCCGAGAATCAGCCACCCTCGCCGTCGGCACCCAAACGCCTACGCGACGTTGGCGGTGGTGCAGGACTTGCTGTGCCCGGTCCGCACGGAGACTCGATGAAGACTGCGCGCATCTGCCCAGG
>JAKLHH010001141.1 GCA_022710245.1 Myxococcota bacterium | reverse complement strand
GCCGGTCTTCGCTCGGGGCACGATCACCTCCGTGGTCGGAGAGATCGGCCCACTCTGATCCTCTTGGGATCACGTGTCAACCGGTTGGCTACGTGCCAACGTGAGAGTGTTTAGCTGAGCTGCTCCTCGTTCCTGGTCGCGGCCGCTTCGCACGACCGCCCAGCCTGTGCGGCGCCGCTCCTCGTGGGCGGTGCCGCCGCGGCCATCCCTGGCGCGCGTCGTGCAGCCCCCCGTCCGGTGGGCCTCACCGAGTATCGCCGCAAGCGGCGCTTCCAGCGCACCCCCGAGCCGTCGGGGTGTCAGGGGCGGAGCCCGACCGGGCGCCTCTTCGTGGTGCAGAAGCACGCCGCGCGGCGGCTACACTACGACCTCCGCCTCGAGCTCGACGGCGTCCTCAAGAGCTGGGCGGTGCCGAAGGGTCCCAGCCTGGAGCCTGGCGCGAGGAGGCTCGCCGTCGCCGTCGAGGACCACCCGCTCGAGTACGGCGGCTTCGAGGGGATCATCCCCGAGGGCGAGTACGGCGGCGGCACCGTCATGCTCTGGGACCGCGGCGCCTGGGAGCCGGTCGGCGACCCGCGCGAGGGCTACGAGCGAGGGCGGCTGAAGTTTCGCCTCGAGGGTGAGAAGCTCCGCGGCGGCTTCATGCTGGTCAGGATGAGCGGCCGCGCCTCCGAGGACGGCAAGAACTGGCTCCTCATCAAGGAGCGCGACGTGGAGGCGCGCCCAGCGGAGGATGCTGCCCTTCATCGCGGAGCGTCCGCGGGACGCGAGCAGGGCAGAAGCCGCGAGCGCCTGCCGCGCAGCGTGGCGAGCGGGCGCAGCCTCGAGGAAATTCGCCCTTCATCGCGGAGCCTCCAAAGGAGGCGGGTGGCGGCTCCCGCGAGCTCACGGTCCTCGCCTGACCGCCGGCGGCGATCGCGGCGCGGCCGCCCGGCCCCGACGGACCGCGCCCGGGCGGGGCTCGACCCCGGCGCGCTCCCCGGCGCCCGGAGCGCCCCCCTGCCGGAGCGCTTCGCGCCGCAGCTGGCCACGCTGGTCAAGCAGGCGCCCGCCGGCGAGGACTGGCTGCACGAGCTCAAGCTCGACGGCTACCGCGTCCTCGCGCGGCGCGAGGGGGAGGCCGTGCGGCTGCTCAGCCGCCGTGGCCTCGACTGGACGGCGCGCTTCCCCTCCGTCGCGAGCGCGGTGGAGCAGCTGCCCGTCCGGGAGGCGCTGCTCGACGGCGAGGTCGTGGTGCTCGCGCCCGACGGCACCAGCGACTTCCAGGCGCTGCAGAACGCGGGCCCGTCGGCGCCGGGGCTCACCTACTTCGTCTTCGACCTCCCCTTCTGCGGAGGCTATGACCTGCGCGCCGCGCCGCTCCTCGCGCGCAAGCAGCTGCTCGCCGCGCTCCTCGCCAGCGCTCCCGGCGAGCTCCGCCTCAGCGACCACGTCCGCGGCCACGGAGAGGAGGCGTTCGCGCACGCGTGCAGCTACGCGCTCGAGGGGATCGTCTCCAAGCGGGCGACGAGCCGCTACGAGTCGCGCCGGACGGCGAGCTGGGTCAAGGTGAAGTGCCTGCAGCGCCAGGAGCTGGTGGTCGGCGGCTACACCGACCCGGCGGGCGGCCGCAGCGACTTCGGCGCGCTCCTCCTCGGGCTCCACGACGAGCGAGGGCGCCTCGTCTACTGCGGGCGGGTCGGCACCGGCTTCACCGCCGAGTCGCTCGCGCGCCTCGGCCGCGAGCTCCACGCTCGGGCGCAGCCGCGCTCGCCCTTCGCCGCCGGCGCGCCGCGTGGGCGCGGCCTGCACTGGGTGCGCCCCGAGCTCGTCGCCGAGGTGGAGTTCGCCGCCTGGACCGCAGACGGCCTGCTCCGCCACCCGTCCTTCAAGGGGCTGCGCGAGGACGTGCCGGCCGCCGAGGTGCGACGCGAGCAGGCCAGGGCCTTGCGCTAGGGCCGGCCCGGTGGGCGCGGCAGGTCATCGAGCGCGGAGGCACCCCCGTTGCCGTTCCCGCTGCCCTCGCTGTCGCCGTCGCGGAGGGCGCGCGAGTCGCCGTTGCCTGCCTCACGCAGCTTCTCGATGCGGGTGCCGACGTCGCGAAAGCGGGCGTCCTTCTTGGCGACCTTCTCGTAGTAGTAGAGCGCCTCGCGGGCGTCCTCGAGCCGCTCGTAGGCCTGGCCGAGCTCGAAGTAGAGCGCGATCGTCTCGCGCTCGGTGATCCCCTCGACGTAGAGGCCAGTCTTGAACTGGCTGATCGCCTCGGAGAGCAGGTCCTTCTCGATGTAGCAGAGCCCGATCATCATGTGGCAGAGGACCTCCTTCTCCCTCGACCGCATGGCGATCTTGAACTCCGCGATGGCGTCGTCCATCAGCCCCATCTCGCGATAGGCGATGCCCAGGTCGTAGTGGGTGTCCGAGTCCTCGTCGCTGACCTGGCTCTCGGCGCCTCGCTTGAACTCCTCGAAGACGTCCTCCACGCTGTAGGCGGGGTCGGCCTCCGGCGCAGCCTCGGCCGACTGCTCCAGCTCGTCGAGCTCGGCGGCGAGCTCGCTGGCGAGGTCGCTCGGCGCGTCGACCGGCTGGCCCGCCTCGGTCTGCTCGACCTCCTGCAGCTTCTCCTCCATCGCGTCGAGCTCGGCGAGCTTGCCCGAGACGAGCGGGTTCTTGGGGAAGCGGCTGTGCAGATCCTCGAGGACCGTGCGCGCCTCGCCGAAGAGGTTCTGCTGGATGAAGAACTCGGCCTCCTCGAGGTCGTCCTCGAGGCTGCTGCTCTCCTCCTCCTGGTGCGCGCGGACGCGGGTCTGGCTCGGGCTGTGGGCGACGCCGAGCGGGATCACCTCGGAGCTGGGCGTGCCGCCGCCGAGGGTGTCGGTGGTCTCGCCGTGCAGCTCGATCACCCCGGATGGGCCGATCTCGTCGCGCTGCCGCCGGGAGTAGGCCCCGGAGACACGGTGCGGCCGCCTGGGCGCTGGCTCGTCCTCGCGGATCGTGCGCGAGGCCTCCCGGGCCAGGGGCTGGTCGGGCGGCGTCTCGCGGGCTGCGCGCTCGCCCTCGCCCGCCTCCGAGTAGTCGTCGACGAGCTCGTCGCCGCTGTACTCGGTCTGCGGGGGCCACTCGGCGCCCGCGTCGGTGGCGTAGTGGCCGTTCTCGCCGCCCGCGTAGGCGCGCCGACCGCGGCCGGTGCTGCCCCC